>JACQTN010000077.1 GCA_016210785.1 Armatimonadota bacterium | reverse complement strand
TACCAGTGATGCTCGGGCTCGGCGGCGCGAGTCCAATTGTGCGCCGTTCAACCCGCGGCGCCGATACCGACACATCGTGGGCAGCCGGCCCTGCGCATGACCTTTCCGAGACAGGTTTCCTAGCCTCTTCTCCGCGTGCTCCCGCGCAGTACTCTTCCTGGCCCGGCCCATCCGGCCGCGACCTTTCGAACCGCCGCGCCGGGTGTAAGCCGGGTATAATATGGGGTGGGCAGGAGGGGAACCTTTTGCCTCCGGAGAAAGTACCGGCTTGCCAAAGTAACCGAGTTTCTCGGTCTCAAAGGAGTGAGTGCCATGGTCTACATAATCGCCGAACCCTGCGTCGACGTGAAGGATCACGCCTGCGTCGAGGTCTGCCCGGTGGACTGCATCCACCCGCGCGCCGAGGAGGACAAGGGTGAGGTCATGCTCTACATCCATCCTGAGGAGTGCATCGACTGCGGCGCGTGCGAGCCCGTGTGCCCCGTCACGGCCATCTTCACCGAGCAGGACACCCCTGACCAGTGGAAGCACTACATCGAGATGAACGCCGACTACTATCGCATGAGCCAGGAGGAGTTCGAGGCGAAGCACGGCCGCAAGCCGTAACGACTGCGCTGCCACGCGGCTGTGGATTGTGTGAATTGTGTGCACAATCGGGACGAACGATGGTTCCCAATTGACGGTGCTGGAGACCTATGGTACTGTGAGCATCGCAGAGGGGCGCGAGCCTAACGGCAAAGTAGCCGAGTCAAAAGCTGCGCACGTGGACGTCGAGAGCGGCTAAGTGCCCTTCGGGGGTAACTCCGGAGGACGGCTGGTCGGCGGTAGGCACCGGCGGCGCACGCTAAAGACGGTGAAAAGCCGGACAGAGCCCGCGTCTCTCTGTTCTTGCTCTCCGGTGCTTCCCACGCCCGTCGCGCCCACCTTCACACGTCCATTGAGTCTCGAGTGCGCCCCGCGTCCATGCGGTTGACCTTTCTCGGCGCCGCCCGCACCGTCACCGGTTCCATGCACCTGGTGGAGGCGGGCGGCGCGCGGCTGCTGCTGGACTGCGGCCTGCATCAAGGCCGGCGGGCGGAGGCGTTCGCACGGAACAGCACCTTTGCTGTTGATCCATCCTCCATCGACGCGGTCGTGCTCTCCCACGCCCACATCGATCACTGCGGGAACCTGCCGACGCTGGTGCGGCGCGGCTTTCGCGGCGATGTGGTGTGCACGCCCGCCACGCGCGACCTGGCGACGCTTATGCTGCTGGACAGCGCCAGGGTTCAGGAGGCGGACGCGGCATACGTCAGCCAGGTGCACGCGCGCAGGGGAGAACCTCCGGTGGTGCCGCTGTACACCGCCGCGGACGCGGAGGCCACGTTCCGCCACCTGGTCACCGTGGCATACGGCCGGCCCTACCGCCTCCCCGGCGGCGTGCGGCTGAACTTTCTCGACGCCGGGCACATCCTGGGGTCGGCCATCTCCGTACTGGATGCGGAAGGAGTGCGTCTGATCTTCACCGGCGACCTGGGCCGGCGCGGCGCGCCGATCCTGCGTGACCCCGAGATCGCCGCGGAGGCGGACGCGCTCATCATCGAGAGCACCTACGGCGACCGGGCCCACATGCCCTTTGCGGAGGGGTGGCGCCGCCTGGCCGCGCTGCTCACGGAGGCCACGGCCCGCAGAGGCAAGGTCCTCATCCCTGCCTTCGCCCTGGGCCGCGTCCAGGAGCTGGTGTACGTCCTCCACCGCCTGATGGACGAGCGTGCGATCCCCGGGATGCCGGTCTTCGTGGACAGCCCCCTGGCCACCGACGCCACAGAGGTCTTCCGGATTCATCCCGAGTGTTTCGACGGAGAGACCAGGGCGCTTCTGGAACGGCACGAGGACCCGTTCGGGTTCAGGCGCCTGCGGTACACTCGGAGCGTGGAGGAGTCCAAGGCGCTCAACCACCTGGAGGGGCCGGCGGTCATCATCGCTACCTCCGGGATGTGCGAGGCCGGCCGCATCCTTCACCATCTGCGACACCACGCCGGCGCGCCCGAGACGCTGGTGCTCCTGGTGAGCTTCCAGGCCGCGAATACGCTGGGCCGGCGCCTGGCCGACGGGGAGCGCCACGTGCGCATCCTGGGAGAGCCGTTTGAGGTCCGGGCAGAAGTGGCGACGCTGGAGGCCTTCAGCGCCCACGCCGACCGCCCTGACCTGCTGTGGTGGACGCGGCCCCTGGGGGGCCGTCTCCGCCACGCCTTCGTGGTGCACGGGGAGGAGGGCCAGGCGGCGAGCCTGGCGGAGGCGCTGCGCGGGATGGGCGTGCCGGACGTCCGCGTCCCGGAGGCGGGGGACCGGGCCGAAATCTGAGGCGCGGCGCCAGGGGGGTACGCCGGCCCCGGCGCCGAATATCTGGAGGGGAATCGCGCCGGCCGGGAGTGAACGAGATGAGCCGCATCCGCGTGTTATTGGCAGATGATCACACCGTCGTGCGGGAGGGCGTGCGCGTGATCCTCACCGCCCAGCCCGACATCGAGGTCGTGGGCGAAGCCGCCACCGGGCGAGAGGCGGTGGACCTGTCCCGGCGGTTGAAGCCGGACGTGGTGGTGATGGACGTCAGCATGCCCGACCTCAACGGCATCGAGGCCACGCGGGTCATCAAGCAGGAGATGCCGGAGATCAACGTCCTCGGCCTCACCATGCACGAGGACGAGGCGTACGTCTTCCAGCTCCTGAAGGCCGGGGCGTCGGGCTACGTGCTGAAGCGCGCCGCCGCCCACGACCTGGTGGAGGGCGTGCGGGCCGCCAGCCGCGGCGAGGCGTTCCTGTATCCCTCGGTGGCCAAGGCGGTGGTGGAGGACTACCTCCGCCGGCTGGAGTCCGGCGGGGAGCGCGAGAAGTACGACGGGCTCACCGAGCGCGAGCGCGAGATCCTCACGCTGGTCGCGGAGGGATTCACCAACCAGCAGATCGCCGAGAAACTCTACATCAGCGTGAAGACCGTGCAGACCCACCGCGCGCATATCATGGAGAAGCTGGGCCTGCACGACCGCGCCGAGCTGGTGCGGTACGCGATCCGCAAGGGGCTGATCGAGCCGTAGCTCCCGGAGATTTCAGAGGATCTGGCCCGGCCGAGGGTGGGGGCGTGGTCTGCGTGTTTGCCACCGCCAGGAGCGCGTTTCGGAAAACTGCGTTACGTTCATGCGCAGGACCGGCTGTGCCGAGTCCGAGTATCACCGGTGTGTTGGGGGCCCCGCCATCGCGGGTGCGCCGCGATGGTGGTGAGCGCGGTAGAACAGAGCGCCTTGTAGAGTGTAGAACGTGCCGGTCATGGGCGCCGTGAGTCCGGCGAGCGCGGTAGAAC
>JACQTN010000075.1 GCA_016210785.1 Armatimonadota bacterium | reverse complement strand
CTCCTGGTTCATCTTGTCGCCGAGTTCCCTGGGGAAGACGGCGCCCCAGTCGGTGCCGACGCCCACGTGGTCGATGCCGCACACGTCCACCACGTGCCGCACGTGGTCCACCGCCGCGTCCAGCGTCACGTCGGGCCGGTCTGAGATGAAAAAGGGCACCACCAGGACCCCCACGTACCCGCCCGTGTCCGCGACCGCCTTCAACAGGTCGTCGGTCTTGCCCCGGTCATGCTTCGACAGCACCTTGCTGAAGGTGTGGGTGAAGGCCACCGGCTTCGTCGACGCGCGGACCGCGTCCCACGCAGTCTGCGTGCCGCAGTGGGAGAGGTCGACCAGGATGCCCATCTCGTTCATCCGCCGCACCAGCGCCACCCCGAAGTGTGAGAGCCCCGCGTCGGTGCGCTCGGTGCATCCGTCGCCGGCGAAGTTGCGCATGTTGTAGGTCAACTGGATGACGCGAATGCCGAGGTTGTAGAACAGGTCCAAAATCTTCAGGTTTGTGCCAAGATGCGCCGTGTTCTGAAAGTTCATCAGGATGCCGTGCCTGCCTTCCTTCTTGGCCCGCCGGATGTCCTCGGCGCGCGTGACCTTCACCAGGTGGTCGGGGAGCGCGTCCACCAGCCGGGTCGTGTGCGCGATGGCGTGGAGGCTCGACTCGAAGCTGAAGGGCGGGATGCCCAGTCCGCCCTGGGTGGCGGAGACGCACGTGACGCCCGCGTCATCCCAGGCGGCCAGGTACTGCCGCTGCACCGCGGGGTCTGAGACGATCTCATTGAGCAGGAGGTCCCTCGCTGTCACCACCGCCTCGATGGCGCTCTTGCCCGTCGCCAGGTTCTCCAGAGTCTGTTGCGTCATGCGTCCCGTGTACAGCGAGGGGCCGCCGGAGAGGGTGTCGATGATGATGCTGTCGCGATGCAGGCGGGTCGCCCGTGCCTCGGCAGTCGCGTCGAGTTGCAGGACCATGTCGTCGACCTCCAGGGACCACGGCGTGGGTCCGGGGATTTGATGTTGCCGCACCACGGGCGCGTCCGGTCATCAGGCCGGCGCTGGCGCGGGCCGGCGGGTTACAGTTTCATGCGGGGGTCGAGCGCGTCTTGTTCGGACGGGGAGCACTGCTGGCCCGTTCCACTCGTGTGTGCCGTGCACCATGCTACCGCGCTCACCGGACTCCCGGCGCCCTTCCGAACCTCCCCCTCCTTGCAGTGTGCGCCTCTCCCGGGGTTCATATCCGAGGTCCAGGCCGGCCCGGCCGGCCTTCCCAGGTCACGCTGGTTCTCCGCTGAACGGGCTCAGAGCTTCATGCGAGGATCCAGCGCATCTCGCAGGCCGTCGCCCACCAGGTTGAACGCCAGCACGGTGATGGTGATGAAGATGCCCGGAAACGCGGAGATGTGGGGCGCGGTGGTGATGTACTGCCGGCCCATGCCCAGGATCGACCCCCACGCCGGCGTCGGAGGCCGCACGCCCATGCCCAGGAAGCTGAGCGCCGACTCCAGCAAGATGGCGCTCGAGACGTTGAGCGTGGCCAGCACCACCACCGGCGCCAGGCAGTTGGGCAGCACGTGGCGGAACAGGAGGCGCAGGTCGCCCACGCCCACCGCCCGCGCCGCCTCCACGAAGGCCTGCTCGCGCAGCGAGAGCACCGTGGCCCGCACCACCCGCGCGTATCCGGACCAGGTGACGAGCCCGATGGCGATGACAACGTTCCACAGATTTGCCCCCACCACCGCCACCACCGCGATGATCAGCAGCAGCGTGGGGAACGCCATCAGACTGTCCACCAGGCGCATCAGCAGCATGTCGTAGGTCCCGCCGAAGTACCCCGCCACCGCCCCGCACATCACGCCGACCACCAGCGAGATGCCCGCGGTGACGAACCCGACCGTGAGCGCGATGCGCGAGCCGTAGATGATCCGCGAGAGCAGGTCGCGCCCGACCTCGTCACGCCCGAAGGGGTGCTCCCACGACGGCTTCTCGCGCAGGTGCGCCATGTCCAGGGCCAGGGGATCGTAGGGGGCCAGCCAGGGCGCAAAGATCGCCATGAAGTACAGGCCGGCGATGACCCAGGCGCCCGCGACCGCCAGCTTGTGCCGGCGGAAACGCCGCCACGCCTGGCGGAAGAAGGTGTCGGCGTATGCCGGGCGCGCGTGGGCGGGGCGCCGGGCGACGATCTCGGCCACGCGGTCTCCTCCTACGCGTACCGGATCCGGGGATCGAGGTACGCGTACAGGATGTCGATGAAGAGATTGGCGGCCACGATCACCATCGCGCTCAGCGTGACCGCAGCCTGCACCACGAAGTAGTCCCGCCGGAACAACGCGTTGGCCACCAGCCGGCCGGTGCCCGGCCAGGCGAAGACGAACTCGATCACCACCGCGCCCGAGATCAGAAACGCCAGCCGGAACCCGAACAGCGTGATCACCGGGATGGCGGCGTTCTTGAAGGCGTGCTTGACCAGCACCGCCCGCTCCGCCAGCCCTTTGGCCCGCGCCGTCTGGATGTACTCCATGCGCAGGACTTCAATGATGCTGGAGCGGATCATGCGCGTGAGCGCCGCGGCCTGGCCCATTCCCAGCGCCATCGCCGGCAGCACCACGTGCCGCCACGTGTCCGCCCCCGCGATG
>JACQTN010000087.1 GCA_016210785.1 Armatimonadota bacterium | reverse complement strand
TACGGGATCACCTGGACCTTCTGGCCCGGCCGGATGCCCAGGGCCCGGCGGACCCGAAGGGGAATGACCACCTGATACTTGGGCGAGACCGTCGAGGTATCCATACACAAGTCTCCGATCGATATGGAAATCGTAATACACCTCTATCTTATCCGGAGGGGCACCGGAGCGCAAGCGTTGTGGCTTGCCTTTCTTCATCATCCCGCTGGCCGGCGTGCTGCCGGTGGGTGCGCTGGCCGCGAAGAATCCTACCCCCCACCTCCGGCGGTGCGCTCATCCCACCACGGCGGGTGTATCCCGCGTGCGCGCAATGTGCGGCTTTCGCTACCAGATCGCTCGAACCCGCGGGTATCGGCGCATCCGCTCGTCCCTGGTCACCAGAGTCGCTCCCAGCAGCATCGCGGTGGCCACGATGATGCGGTCCGCCGGATCCGAACCGGGGAAGTCACGCAACCGCACCGACTGGAGCGCGATGCGGTTGTTGACCGGCACAAATGAGAGGAAAGGCAGCGCCTCGGCGTGAGCGAGCCATTGGTCCACGTCCATCGTCAGCGTTAGCCGTCCCCGCTCCACGAGCATCGCAATCTCCCACACGCTAATCGAGGAGACGGCAATCTCTCCACCGCGGGCTTCGGCATCGACGGCCTGCCTGGCGCGTCTGGAGAGCCGGCCAGGATCAGCCAGAAACCAGACCCACGCGTGGGTATCCAGGACGATCATCGACGGGCTTCCCACTCCTCGACCGCGACCGGTTCTGTGGGCTGCTCATACGTAATCACGGACCCGCGCAGGATCCGGAGCACCTGCTCCGCCTCCGCCTTGTACGGCACCAGTTTCAGGACCGGACGGCCGCGATCCGTAATGACAACTGGCTCGCCGCCTTTCTGGACCTGGCGAAAATACTCGAGCGCGTGCGCCTTGAACTTCGACTTTGAGACACGGTCCGGCACGGCCGTTCATCCCCCTTTATGACCATGGTCATTGTACATGATCACATAGGCCGGGCCATGCTGTCAATGCAGGTGTCGCCGGGCGCACGCCTCACCGACATCGAGACAGGGACCCGGTTCGGGGCGGCATGACCCCGCCATCTTGATCAACATCCCGGATACGCTCACAGCCGCGGCGGGGGTGCTCGAGAGCTTTCCGCTGGCCCAGACCCTTTCTTCATCATCTCGCTGGTCGGCGTGCTCCTGGCGGGCACCCCGGCCGTGCGCAATCTGAACCCCACCTCAGGCGGCGCGCTCATCCCCCCGATGGTGCTGGGATTCGCATCGGCAAGGTGCTGGACACCGCGCTGCGGCGGGCGCGGCTCACGTACCCGGCCGACCCGCTGGCGATGCTGCCGCGCGGCCCTGGGCTCATCCCGATTGCGCTCCTGGTGCTGCTGCTCATCTCGGGGCGACGGGTGGTGGGGGCGCGGGGGCGATTAGGGAAGTCAGCGATGTCCCACGGCACTGTGGTAGACTGGGAGGGAAATGAGGAGAACTACCTCTCGTCCCTGGGAATATTTCTCCCGTCGAACGCTGAATAATGAGGTGATCACTCCGTGACGCGAGAGGAACTCCTGGCACGGATCTCCATTGATCCAAAGGTCTGCTTTGGCAAGCCCTGTATCCGCGGGCACCGGATCTGGGTTTCCCTGATTTTGGATCTTCTGGCGGGCGGGTGGACGATCAAGGAGATTCTGGACGCGTACCCCGGTCTTGACGAGGCAGATGTCTACGCCTGTCTGGCCTACGGCGCGGAGATGGCTCGCGAGCGCTTCGTCGAGATTCCCCTGGAGATCAAGGGGTGAGGCTCAAGTTGGATGAGAACCTTGGCGTTCGCACTGCCGCGATGCTCCGCGATGCAGGCCATGACGTCACGACGGTTGTGGCGGAAGGATTGTGCTCGGCGACCGATTCGACACTCATTGAGGCGTGCCGGGCAGAGGGACGGTGCCTGGTGACGCTTGATCTGGAGTTTAGCAATCCTCTGCTGTTCAAGCCCTCCGACTATCGTGGCATAGCGGTGCTGCGACTATCCCGGAAACCCGGGCCCCAGGACCTTTTCGACGCTGTGCAGACGCTCATCGGAGGACTGGCCCGCGGTTCGCCCGACCGGAGACTGTGGATTGTCCAGCGGGGACGCATTCGGGAATATCAGGAAGACGAAGACCCTGGCCACGAGTAATACAGCCTCGAAACCCTGGTGCAGAGTCGCAGTGGTCTCTTCATCATCTCGCTGGCTGGCGTGCTCCCGGCGGGCGCGCTGGCCGCGCGGAATCCAACCTTCCCTCCGGCGGCGCGCTCATCCCGACCCTGGTGCTGGGTATCCCCGGGAGCGGGCCCACGGCCATCCTGCTGGCCGCGCTGTTTATCTGTGGTGTTCGGCCGGGACCGACGGCGCTCATCGGCCGGCCCGGGTTCGTCGCGTTCACCGTGGCGCTGTTCTGGGCGTCGGCGCTCATGATGCGGGTGGCGGCGTGGCTGCTGTCGGGGCCGGTGGTCCGGCTGCTGTCGATGCCCCGCGACCTGATCCTGCCGCGGCGGTGCTGGGCGTGCGGAGATCCGATCCCGCCGATGGTGCTGGGGATTCTCAGTGGCAAGGTGCTGGACACCTCGCTGCGGCGGGCGCTGCTCACGTACTCGGCCGACCCGAGGCGATGCTGATGCGCGGCCCCGGCCTCATCCCGATTGCGTTCCTGGTGCTCCTACTCAACTCGGGGCGGCGGGTGTGGGCGTCGTTGGGGCGCGGCGGGATTAGGGGAATCTGGGGTCAGACCTGTCCGCCACCAGCGAGTTGCGGTCGGTGAGGCGGTCTAGAACGGGAACCGGATGCGCAGCACTGGTTGAGTGGAGGAAACGTCTTGCGCGGTTTTCGCGCAGTAGCGATACTCCGGGGACGCCCGCGGCCGCTGACGATCCGGCGAATTCAGTGGCTACGGGCGTAGTGCATTGAGGAAGATCCATCTCCATGCCCACCACAGGCAGCCTAGTGCACCTCCGAATCCTGCTACGCCGATGAGGGCCCAGGGCGTAACCCAGGTTGCACCGAGCGATGCAAGAAAAGCCTTCAGGCAGGCTTTTGTCAGCCAGGGCAGGTTGTCACACAAGTACAGGCGTCCAACCTTGGTTGGCCAGACTAATTAGGTCGGACTTGCGAGATGCAATGTTGCGGCTCATCGATGACCAGCCAATGCCGGGCAAAGTCACCGAGGGTGGGGACCGCTTGGCTCGGATTAGAGAGATCTTGAAGAGCCTTGCAAAAGGAGAACTGGAGGTGGATGTCCGGGGAGATCCTGTGCATCATATAGTGGTGACCGCGGATCCGCGCCGGGAACAACGCGGCGGCCGCGGACCGCCCGTGCCCGCCCCTCCTGGCCTACCGGGCGAGCACCTGCCCGCGGATCTCGCCGCCGAGGTTCAAATCGGTGTGGAGGTTGAGGTAGAGGCCGCCGTCCATCAGCGCCTGGACGAACGCCTCCGGGGTGATGATGTTCCGCTGGACGCCCGCCGGCACCGTGATCGTAGTGTTGATGAAGCCGCTGGTGGCGTTCGGGCACGGTCCCGGAGAGGGAGCCGGGGGGCCGCAGATCGTCAGGGCTGCCGGTGCGGCGACACCCGCCGCCGCCCGGTGGAAGTGGCCGCCTCTCGGCCGGCTGCTCAGCCCGGTGAAGGCCACCGACACCGTCACCCGGTTCGTCGAGGGATCGAAGAGGATGGCGGCTGCCCCGGTGGCGTTCACCGGCGTCTGGGGCTGCACCGCGGGCACCTCCTCGAACGTGGAGAGGTTCGCCACGAACACGATCGGCGCCGCGGCCTGGCCGGCGCTCTTCGGGACGGGACCCCACATCGCGACCGCACCCACCAGCAGACAAAAGATGAGGACACGTGCCATGCTGCGCATCAGCATCACCGGGCGGAGAGTTTGTTTCCCCCTATCCCTTATCTATCTCCGTCACATTCCTGCAGAAATTTCCATTTTGGTCCCTGAACTCCTTCCATCGCAGGGAGCCTGGCCCGGTTTTTCGCCCGGCTCCTTCCTGGTAGTCTCCTACGAAAGCGCGTTCGAGCCCTCTGGAGACCTCTCACACCCGGTATAGCTGCGTTGACGGCCGATTTCTCAGACACCACCTCCGCCCCGGCCCTGCGGCCGGCCGAGTTCGCAGCAACGGGAGCTTCCCTTACCCTGATGGCACCGACAGCGCCGTCAGCCGCCGCAGGATTGCTCCGAACAGGCTCCGTGTCAGGTGCCCTTCCGCCAGCAGTAGCCAATAGTACCGTGCGTGTTTCACGAGCCGGCCACCCGTCTTTATCAGCCGCTGCTGCAGGCTCGTCAGCGACCACGTGTCGATCCGCTTCGGCAGCCCGAGTCGGCGCCACAGGTTCCCCAGGTTGTAGGCGATCACGCTCAGCCACAGCCGCGCCTCGTTCGCCCGGAACCGGTGACAGCTCAGCCGCGTCAGATTGACCGCCTCCTTGCCAGCCTTAATCCATTGTTCCGCTGTCCCGCGCTTGTTGTAAAATCGCACCACCGCTCGGCTGGCCACCACCATGTTCGTCACGATGAAGCCCACGCGGGGGAACAGTTCCTCACAATGAAACTCGACCTTCGCCACGACCCGCCGAGCGATCGTCCAACTGCTGGCCTGGTACCGAAAGCTCTTGTACCGGACCACCGG
>JACQTN010000074.1 GCA_016210785.1 Armatimonadota bacterium | reverse complement strand
GTGTCGCGGCCCACGCGCGTGGCCCGGAAGGAGAAGGCCCCGGTCTTGTTGATGGTGGCGCCCGTCACCTCGTCGCCCGGCCCCTTGTCCACCGGCAGGCTCTCGCCGCTGATCATGCTCTCGTCCACGGCGGAGTACCCTTCCACGATCACGCCGTCCACGGGGATCCGCTCGCCGGGCCGCGCCACCACGATGTCGTCCACGCGGACCTCTTCGATCGGGATCTCCGCCTCCGCGCCGTCGCGCACCACGCGCGCCGTCCGCGGCTGCAGCCCCATGAGCCGCCGGATCGCCTCGGAGGTCTGCCCCTTGGCCCGCGCCTCCAGCAGGCGCCCCAGCAGGATCAGCGTGACGATGATGGCCGCGGTCTCGTAGTAGACGTTGGCGTCCAGGCCGGCGCGCAGGAAGACCTCCGGCGCAAAGGTGGCCACCACGCTGTACAGGTACGCGGCGCCAGTGCCCACGGCGATGAGCGTGTTCATGTCGGCGGTGCGGTGCCGGGCCGCGGCCCACGCGCCGCGGAAGAACTGCCAGCCCACCCACCACTGCACCGGCGTGGCCAGCAGGAACTGCGCCACGGGCGTGGTGAGCCAGTGCGGGACCCATCGCGCGTACTGCGCCAGGCCCATGTGGTGCAGGCTGCCGATGATGAGCGGGATGCTGAGCCCCACCCCCACCAGGAACTTGTGGGTCAGCGTGCGGATCTCGCGGGCGCGCGCCTCGCGCTCCCGGTCGGCGGCCGGCGAGCCGGTCTCCGTCTCCACCACGGGCTCGTAGCCCGCGTCGGCGATGGCGCGCCGCAGGTCGGCCACGGTCACCTGGGTGGGCACGAACTCCGCGGTGGCCGTCTCCGTGGCGAAGTTGACGCTGGCTGCCAGCACGCCGGGCACGGCGCGCAGCGTCTCCTCGACGCGGTTCACGCAACTGGCGCAGCTCATGCCACGGACCGGGATGTTGACCTTCTCGGTCGCCACGCCGTAGCCCAGGTCGCGCACGGCCTCCACCAGTTTGGGCAGGTCCACGGCCTCCGGCCGGTAGGTGACGGCCGCCCGCTCGGTGGCAAAGTTGACGGCGGCGTCCACCACGCCCGGGGTCTCCTTCAGACCGGTCTCCACCCGGGCCACGCAACTGGCGCAGCTCATGCCCGTGACCGGAAGTTCCAGGTGCTTCGTGTCCGTGGCCATGCCCTCACCTCATCCCTTGCTGGCGGCGTCGAAGACCTCCACGATCTCGCCCAGCACCCGCTCGCGCTGCGCCGGATCGCTGGACTTGACCGCCGCCGTGACGCAGTGGTGCAGGTGGTTGTCCAGCAGCAGCGAGTTGATGCGGTCGATCGCCGCCTTGATCGCCGTCGTCTGCCGGATGACGTCGATGCAGTAGGCGTCCTCCTCCAGCATGCGCTGGACGCCCCGCACGTGGCCCTCGATGCTCCGCAGCCGGGCGGCCACTTCTTTTTTCACGGAGGGGTTGCTCCGATGGCTGGCCATGCCGCCTCGCCTCCCGCCGGTCTCCACCGTGCCGTCCTTCATCCAGGGTCACCGCCTCACGACCCCCTCCCCCCTGGGAGGGGGTAGCACGCACCCTCACTATACCCGCGCCGCGCTCCACTGTCAACCCGCATTCGACTAACCAGTCCGGTGCTGCCGCTTGAAAGGCCGTGGCCACACCGCGCAGGGACGCACGCTCATCCAGAGGGCGGTGAGACCGGGCGCCGCCACCGTCGCCGGATCACCGTACCCGGCTGCCCATCCGGGGATTGAGCGCCGCCGCCAGCCCGTCTCCCACCAGATGAAGCGCCAGGAGCAGCAACGCCAGCGCCAACCCGGGAAACACCACCATCCACCACGCGCTGAGCACGTACTGCTGCCCGGAGGCGATGATGCGCCCCCAGCTCGGGCGGTTGGGATCTCCCAGCCCCAGGAAAGACAGGGAGGCTTCGGTCAGCGCCGCGTACGCCATCTGCAGCGTCACATTCGCCAGCACGGGGTCGAGCGCGTTGGGGACCACGTGCCTGGTCAGGACGCGGGTGCCCGGCACACCCGAGGCCAGCGCCGCGGCCACAAACTCCCGCGCGCCCACCGCCAGCACCTGGGCCCGCATCAGGCGGGCGTTGGCCGGCCACATGGTGCCGCCGACGACCAGGAGCGCGATCCACAGGTTGCTCCCGAACATGGCCACCAGGAGAATGATCAAGAACAACCGCGGGATGATCAGGAAGATGTCCATGGCCCGGGAGAGCAGATCGTCGACCCATCCCCGGTGGGAGCCGGACAGGGCGCCCACCAGCACGCCGATGGCCAGCGAAGCCCCGGCGGCCCCGAAGGCAAAGAGCAGCGACACCTGCGCGCCCGACAGGAACTGGCTGAAGACGTCGCGCCCCAGTTCGTCGGTCCCCATGGGGCGCGCCCGCGACGGCCCCAGAAGGTTGGCGTCAGACGGCTCCAGGGGATCATAGGGCTGCAGCCGCGGCCCGGCCAGGGCCATCGCCGCAAAGACCGCCACCAGCAGGGTGCCGACCACGGCGCCGGGCTGCCGGAGGAATCGCACCAGCAGGCCGTGGCCGCGGATTGCCGGCGGAACCGGGTGACCCCCCGGGTCTCCGGATACCGCCGCGAGGACCCATCTAGTCATAACGGACGCGGGGATCGACCCAGGCGTAGACGATGTCGGTCAGGAGGCTGGCAGAGACGACCCCGACCGAAATGAAGAAGAAGATCCCCATCATGAGCGGGTAGTCGCGCTTGAAGACGCCCTCATACATGAGCCGTCCCAGACCCGTGTAGGAGAAGACGGTCTCGGTCAACAGCGACCCGGTCATCACGGTCCCCACCGACACGCCGATCACGGTCAGCGTGGGCAGCAGGGCGTTGCGCAGCGCGTGCCTGACGTAGACGGTGCGGGGCGCCAACCCCTTGCTGCGGGCGACGGTGATGTACTCCTCCCCCAGGACCTGGATCATGCTGCCGCGGGTGAGCCGGAAGTAGGTGGGCAACAGGTAGAACGTCAGCGTGCCGACGGGAAGGACCAGGTGCCGAAGGCGGTCGAGCACCAGCGCCCAGCCCCCGCCGGAGAACCCCACGGACATCAGCCCGGACGTGGGCAACAGGCGGAGCCACAGACCGAAGACGAGGATCACCAGCAGCGCCATCCAGAAGACGGGCAGCGTGTAGAAGACCAGCGTCGCGCCGGAGAGGACCGTGTCTGTCCACGTCCCAAACCGGGTCGCGGAGAAGGCGCCCAGCATCGTCCCCACCACGGCCGCCAGCAAGAGGGCCGTCAGCGTGAGCAGCAGGGTGCGGGGGAGGCGCTCACCGATCAGCGTCAGCACCGGCCGGTTGTGGGCGAAGGAATACCCGAAGTCCCCGCGCGCCAACTGGCGCATGTAGGCCGCGAGCCGCACCGGCACCGGCCGATCCAGCCCGTAGCGCTCGCGAACGCCCTGGAGGTAGTCGGCGGGCGCGTCCTCGCCGGCGATGGCGCGAGCGGGGTCGCCCGGCGCTGCGGTAATAATCAGGAAGTTCAACACCACCAGCGCCACGACGACCGGCACGATCTGAAGGACGCGCCGCAGCACGTACCGGCCAGTCACCTTAACCCGCCCCTGCGCTCAGAGGTCTGGTCCGCTGTCCCACACCCGCGCGAAGACGCGCGCCCAGTTGCCGCCCACGATCTTGGCCACGTCCTCGGTGGAGTACCCGGCCGCCAGGAGGCGCTCGGTCACCGCCGGCCATTGGGACAGGCTCTCGAAGCCTGTGGTCCGGAGGTTGGCGTGCTCGTAGGCGCCGACGCTCTCCGGATAGCGCCGCTTGGTCGTGGAGTTCCACTCGGTGGCGCCCTTCGCCTCGAACATGTCGGTGCCGATGCCCACGTGTTCGATGCCCACCATGTCCACCACGTAGGCGATGTGGCGCAGCAGATCCTCCATGGTCGATCGCGTGCCGGCCTTTGGCGTGGGAGACAGCGTCGGCGCGTAGGGCGTGATCCCGATCACGCCCCCCGTGCGCGCCACCGCCCGGATCAATTCGTCGCTGACGTTCCGCGGGCTGTCGCACAGGCGGCGCGGGTTGGAGTGGGTGAGCGCCACCGGCGCGCCGGAGATCTCGCAGGCGTCGAGGCTCGTCCGCTCACCGACGTGGGAGAGATCGACCACGATCCCGAGGCGGTTCATCTCGCAGACCGCCTGCCGTCCCAGATGGGTGAGGCCCCGGTTCTCGGGCTCCAGACAGCCGTCGCCCAGGAGGTTGCGCTCCATGTAAGTAAGGGCGATGATCCGGATGCCGAGCCGGTGAAAGATGGTGAGGTTGGTCAGGTCGTCCTCCATGGCCGCGGCGCCCTGGAATCCCAGGATGACCCCGGTACGGCCCTCCCGGTGGGCGCGCGCCAGGTCGGAACCGCGCCGCGCCAGCAGCAGGTCCTCGGGGTAGGCTTCCAGGATCGTGTGGCTGGCATAGATCGCTCGCAGCGCCTCGAGGAACCGCGCAAAGCGCGCCACGACGGTCACGTTGAGCGCAGTGAGCCCGCCCTCCTTCCACTGCCAGAAAGGAGGCTTGCTGCCGCCCGGGCCGGGGGCCATCAGCCCCCCGCCCAGGGCATCGATGACGATCGTCGTGCGGTGGAACTCCCGCGGATCGACCCCGGACGCGGCGCGCGCGGGTTTGGCGGTGGCCATGGCTCTCCTCCCGTCAGGGCTGGGGTTTGACAAATCCAAAGTAGTGCTGGGGAGCCCGGTCTCTGAAGCCTTCCTGCCAGTACATCCCGGTGAAGCCCTTCCGCCAGACCCGGGGGAAGGTGTAGAGGACCAGGCTCACGCGCGGAAGGTCCTCCGCGATGATGGCCTGGATCTGGCGATAATACCCGGCGCGCTGCTCGCGGTCCGCGGTCAGCCGCGCCCGGTGGAAGAGCTCGTCCACGCGGGGGTTCTTGTAGGCCATGGCGTTGCGCACGCCGTTGCTGGCCACGAACTCGGCGAAGTTGCTGGGCTCGGGGCCGTGGATCCCGCCGGCGATGGCCATGTCGAATTCGCCCCGTCGGTTCACCTTGTCGGTCCAGGCGGCGAAGTCGGTCATGTCGATGCTGACGTCCACGCCGATCTTCTGTAGCTGGGACTTGATGAAGAAGGCAGTCTCCGGGAGGCCCCACAGCGCCGATCCCCTGAAGGTGGAGATCGTGAGGCTCATCCGCCGCCGGTCTGTCCCCCGGGGATAGCCGGCGTCATCCAGCAGGCCCTCGGCTTCCTTGCGGTCGTAGGCGGGCTGCTTCGCCTGGGGGTTGAAGGCCCACTTCACCGACTCCAAATAGGTGCCGTGGGCGGGCCGGACCATCTGCCGGTAGACGATGCGGGCCAGCGCGTCCCGGTCGATGGCGGCGGCGAGGGCCCGGCGGACTCGCGCATCGGCGAAGGGCTTCTTGCGGAGGTTGAACCCGAGCCACACGAGGATCGGGGAGGGCTCCATCTCGGTCGCCAGCGACTGGTTGCGGCGGAGGCGCTCCACTTCCCCGTAGGAGACCGACAACTGGGTGGTGTGGATCTCGCCCGCCTGCAGCGCGACCAGGGCGACCGGTACTTCCTCGATGAACTTGAAGACCAGCCGGTCGATGGCAGGGCGGCCCTTGAAGTGCTCAGGGTTGACCTCCAGGGTGAGGTGTGATCCCTTGATCCACTCCACGAACCTAAAAGGTCCCGTGCCGACTGGCTTCCAGTTGTAGGAGTTCCGCCGCACGTCGGTGCGCTCATAGAGGTGCTTCGGCAGGATGAAGAAACCGTAGTAGGTACCCAGGGTGTTGAGAAAAGTAGCGTCAGGCTCGGCCAGGGTGATGACCACGGTGGTGGGATTGGGGGTCTCGATCCTGGTCACGCCCGCCAGCAGCTTGGCGGCCACCCCCTTCTCCTTGACCACGGACTCCACGGTGAACTTGACGTCGTCCGCGGTGAACGGCTTCCCGTCGTGCCAGCGCACCCCAGAGGCCAGCGTGAGGGTGTAGACCTTCCCGTCGGGACTGACCCGCCAGCTCCGGGTCAGACTGGGGATCACGTCGCCCAGGGTGGAGATCTCCACTAGCTTGTCGAGCACGTTGGGCGCCACGTAGTAGGCGTTCCCCACAAAATCGTAGTTGGGGTTAAAGGAGACCGGATCCCGGTTGCCCACGATGAAGGTGGTGGGACCCGCCGGGGCTGCCCGGGTGGAGACCGGCACACCGACGCCGGCGATGGAAAGCGCCGCGATGATGCTCCAAGCCGCGAACCGGGACCTGGTCATCGATCTTCCCTCCAGTTTTCACACGACGCGCGTTGAGATCCCCGCTGGAGCGGTGACGGGGGCTTCCCCGTCACCGACGCGCCGGAGACTCGGGGTAAAGAGACGGCAGTGAGCTGATACGACGGCGCGACGCGACGCTCCTCTCCGCGATGGCCCCGCAGCAACCTCCCTCCCCCATGGGAGGGGGGTCACACATCTCACCAGGGCCCGACCGCGCAGGCCCCGCCTGATCAAGTTCGGCCCAACAACTCCCGGCGGCTCAGCGCGACACGACGCATCGTCCCGCCTCCATCACAGCAGCGCGATCACGGTCAACCCCAGCAGCGCGACCCACAGCACCGGGATGCCGACGCGGGTGATGCGATCCAGCCGGTGCGCCCGGTCCTCCATGTGGCGTTCGGCGTAGACCATGAGCAGCACCGTCGTGAGCAGGGTCAGGACCAGGGCGACGTAGTTGACGATCATGAAGCGATCCGCGAAGGTCAGGTATCCCACGGGAGGGATCGCCGACGTGAGGTTGAGGTGGAAGATGACCGCGCCGACCAGGGCGGAGGTGTTGACGCCGAGCCGCTTGTCGTAGCTCAGCAGCGCGGCCAGGAAGGAACCAATCACGATGAAGACGGCCGGCAACAACCCTTTCATGATCCCCGCCAGGGCCGGGCGTCTGATGGGGAACGCAAAGATGTAGCGGGAGAAAGGGTCGGGGAAATTCGGGTAGCGGTGCTCTTCCACGCGGGCGACCCACGGCCCGCCGAGCGTCCACCCCGGCACGTCCACGGCGGGGTCGAGGCCGGTGTCCTGCGGGCTGACCTCGTAGGTGACCTGGCGGCTCCACTGGAGCTTCTCCTCGAGGAGCAGGACGGGCCAGTGCTGGTCGAAGGGGTAGGGGCGAAGGTCCATCTTCGCGACGAACGTCCCCTGGACCCTGAACACCCGGTAGTGTGGGTCGTTGGTCTGCCTGTCCAGCAGCGCGGGCCGTCCGTTCATGAACTCGAACTCGTCGGGCGGACAGGGCCTGTCGCACCGGAAGGTCAGGTAGAAGTCCAGGGAGTACGTGCCGGTTCCGGTCTCCAGGCGGCCGACGTGGAGCAGGTAGACGCCGACCTTGATCCTGACCGGACCGGACGCGGACGCCGGTGCGGGAGCGGACGGCGAGGCGGGAGCGGACGGCGACGCCGATGCAGGCGGCGGCGAGGGAACCAGGGCCGCCGCCCCCGCCGCATGCGCGAAGATCAAGACGCAGGCCAGGACAGGCGGCGTCAGGCATCCGAGCGACCGGCGCGCACGCACCGCCGGGGCCAGACCGCGATACATAGCCGGGAGTGTTCGCGCGCGCACCGGCAAGTCCTGCCGGAGATGAATCGAAGCCGTACGGGCAGGAATCGCGGCCGCGCTCAGGCGTCTGCCGCACCCTCAGCACATGATACCCGCGACCGGTTTCGGGCTCCTCCCGGGATGGAGCACACGGCATGCGCTCGTTACTCAAAAGAAAGCGCGGAGGTGATGCGGCGTGGGTATGCGGCAGGCCGGCGGCAGGCGGCTTCTGGTGGGCATCGGGTTCCTGATCGTGATGGGGATCGTGGCCACCGCGGGGTTCTCGGCGCCCATGCAGCCGGATATGGGCATGATGGCGGGAAATCAGTTGAAGACGGCCATCGAGCACGCGAAGCTGGCAGCCGGTGCCGACGCGCTGGCGGGCGTAAAGAGCCACCTCCAGCACGTCGTCAACTGCATCGAGGGGCCACGGGGCGCCATGTACAAGGGCATGGGAGGCAACCCGTGCCAGGGCCAGGGCAAGGGGCTGCTCCCGGACGCGAAGGCCGCGGGCATGAAGTATGAGGGTCTGGTGCCGTGGATCGACCTGGCCAACAACATCGCGGCCATCGGGCTCAAGGCGACCACCCCGGGGAAGGCGAAGGCGGCGGCCTGGGCCGTGCAGGCGACGCTGGAGCAGACCGAGAAGTCGATGATGATGATGAAGTAAGCGAAGGACACCACGGAAGGGCGGGGGCGCGGCCCCGCCCTTCCGCATCTCACGTTCCGTCACGCCGATCGTTCCCGCGGCGCGCGTCTGGGGGTCATGCGAGCGGAACGATCCTGGGTTACACCCGCCCGGCCACCGCCTCCAGAGACGGCCGGCGCTGCCACCACCCCGCCGCCTGCTCGTAGGCGTGCGCGGCCGCCAGGACCAGCCGGTCGCCGAACCAGGGCCCCACGATCTGGAACCCTGCCGGGAGACCGGAATCCGTGAACCCGCACGGCACCGACACCGCGGGCAGGCCGGTGAGGTTATAGGGCGACGAGTACTTAATCCGGTCCTTCACGCTGTCCCACGATCCCCGCGCCATGGTGGCGGCGATGGTGGGCGCCTCCATCTGGGTCGTGGGCAGCACCAGGAGGTCCACGCGATCGAACAGCTTCTTCACGTCGCGGATGATGGCGCGGCGCACCCGCTGGGCCTGCAGGTACTGCACCGCGGGGATGGCGAGCCCGAGCTGCAAGCGCTCCCGGACGTCGTCGCAGAACAGGTTCCCGCGCTCGGCCAGCGTCTTCTCGTGATACGCCGACGCCTCCGCAAAGCAGATGGTGGACCAGGAAGAGATCATCTCGTCCAGGCGCGGGAGCGCCACCTCCTCCACCCCGCCCACCAGGGACTCCAGCGTCGTGATCGCCTCCCGCACCCGCGCCGCCAGATCGGGCTGGGTGGGCGGTGCCAGGAACTCCGCCAGCACCCCGACCCGCAGCCGGCGCACCTCCCGCACCAGGCTCTGGAACGACTTCCGCCGGCCGCGGCTGCGCGGCGCCGGCGTGGAGGTCGGATCGGTGGGATCGAAGGTGGCGATGGCGTCCAGCAGCAGGGCGCAGTCCTCCGCCGTGCGCGCCATCGGCCCGGCGTGGTCCAGCGACCAGGAGAGCGGCATGACCCCGGTGCGGCTCACCAGCCCGTAGGTCGGCTTGAGACCCACGATGCCGCAGTGGTGCGCGGGCCCGCGAATCGAGCCGCCGGTGTCGGTGCCCAGCGATCCAAAGCAGAGCGACGCCGCGAGCGCCGCGCCCGACCCGCTGCTGGACCCGCCGGTGAACCGGTCCAGGTTCCACGGGTTGCGCGGCGTGCCGTAGTGCTCGTTGAGCCCCTCCGGACCGTAGGCGAACTCGTGCATGTTCAGCTTGCCGACCACGATGGCGCCGGCCGCCTTCAGCCGGGAGACGACCGTGGCATCCGCTGCCGGCACCCGGCCGGCGAGGATCTTGGAGCCGCCCGTCGTCTTCACGCCGGCGGTGTCGAACAGATCCT
>JACQTN010000085.1 GCA_016210785.1 Armatimonadota bacterium | reverse complement strand
GAACATGCTGGCCAACGACGGGGTGCTGCCCGCGGTGGCGGCGGCATTCCGCGCGACCTCCGGCGAACTGGTGGACCGGCTGCTGGCGGCGCTGGAGGCGGGGGAGCGGGCCGGCGGGGACAAGCGGGGCAAGCAGTCGGCCGCGCTCATCGTGGTGCGGCAGGGGCTGATCACCTACATCGACCTGCGGGTGGACGATCACCCCGAACCCGTGAAGGAGCTGCGCCGGCTCTTCCACCTGTACGACGCGGAGGTGCTGCACCCGCAGGGCCTGCACCTGCACGACCGGCCGCCCGATGCGACGGGGCAGGCCGCCGGACAGCGCTGACGCGATGCTGGGGAGGTGGCGTCACGATGGCCTGGGAAGTCTATGCGCTCTGCCCCGGAGGCCGGACCGTCGATTGGTCGACCCGGCTCTACCTGCACCCGATCGGCGAGACGACGACCTCGGCCTATTTCCTCTGGGTGCTGCGTGGCCCCAAGGGCCCGCTCCTGGTCGACACGGGCTTCACCCACCGCCTGGGAAAGGTGAAAGGCGCGCCCGTCGAGCAGCTGCGCACCCGCGAGGAGCTCCTGGAGGCCGCCGGCGTGGATCCCGGTACGCTGCGGACGGTCATCCTCACCCACATGCACTGGGATCACTTCGACCTGGAGGGCGCTTTCCCCAAGGCGACCTTCTGGGTGCAGCGGCGAGAGCTGGAGTTCTGGCGGCGGTACGGCGGTCAGGAGCCATGGCACCAGCGGTTCCTCAGCGATTGCTTTTTCGAGGATGTGGACGCGATCCGGTCGGGTCGCCGCCTGCAGCTCATCGACGAGAGCTATCAGGTGGCCGACGGCGTGCGGGTGGAGTGGGTCGGCGGGCACTCGCCCGGCATGCAGATCGTTGTCGTCGAGTCGGCCACGGGGCCCTTCGTGATCGCGAGCGACGCGCTGACGTCCTACCGCAATCTGCGCGACTGGATGCCGCCGGCGATCCACATCAACAGCGTCGCCGAGTGCCTCGATGCCATGAAGCGCGTCGAGGTGCTGACCGGCGGAGACGAGCGCCGCATCTGCCCGGGCCACGACGGCGAGGTCTGGCGAAAGTTCCCGGAGGTCGGGCCCGGGGTCTATCGCCTCGCCTGACGCCGCGCTCCCTCTCCCCCGACGGGGAGAGGCTGGGGGTGAGGGGACCCGCCGCGGTCCCGCCTCACCGGATCCACCGCAGCAGCACCACGCAGGCGAGCACGACGGCGCCACCCAGCATCTGCATGGGGCCCAGCCGTTCCCCCAGGATCAGCGCCGAGTAGACCACGATGAAGACTGGTTCCATGGCGCCCGCCAGCGAGGCCCGGGACGCGCCCAGATGCTGCATGGCCGACAGCCACGCGATGGTGGACAGGACCGTGGAGATGATGGCGACGCCGAAGAGCGCGCCGACGCCCACGGCCGTGGTGGGGAGCCTGATCCCGCCGCTGAGGAGACCCAGGACCAGAAATGCCAGGCCCGTGGCGGGGATGGCCGCGGTGGCAAAGTCCCGCGGGGAGACGTCGAACAGCAGGCGGCGGCTGACGATGATGTACAGCGACGCCACGAACGCCCCCAGGGCCACGAGTCCCACGCCGACCAGATCCACCGGTTGCGGGGAAAATCCCAGGACCAGCGCGACGCCGCCGAGCGCTCCCGCCAGCGTCGCCACCTTGGCGGGACGGAGCGGCTCGCCGAAGACGACGCGGGCCAGGATCGTCACGTAGATGGGCGTGGTGCTCACCAGCAGGCCGGCCAGCGACGCCGGGATGCGGGCCAGGGCGCTGAAGTAGGGCAGTGATTGCCCCACGTTGCCGATCATCCCCAGCAGGACCAGATGCAGCAGGTAGCGGCCCAGCCGGGGACGCCGGCCACGGAGAAAGAGGTATCCCCACAACACCGCGGTGGCGATGGCGTAGCGGGCGCTGAGCAGGCCCAGCACCGAGGCTCCCGAGGCGTAGATGATCTTGGCGAAGATCGCCGACAGGGCGAACATGCCCGACGCCGACACGGACAGCAGGAGCCCGGTCCAGGAGGTCCGGCTCGCGCTTCCCGGCGGCGCGTTCACCGGACCCACCGCAAGATCAGCATGCAGGTGAGGACGACGACGGCGCCGACCGCCTGGACGGGGCCCAGGCGCTCTCCCAGCAGTGCTGCGGAGAGCAGGACCACGAAGACGGGCTCGGAGATTCCCGCCAGCGCGCTCCTCGACGCGCCCAGCGCCCGGATGCCAGACAGCCACAGGAAGTTGGCCAGGATGGTGGGGAGCACGCCCAGAGCCAGCAGCGCGGCCCGCCCCTGCGCCGTGGCGGGCAGCACGATGCTGTCGGTGATCAGGCCCAGGACCAGGAAGGTGAGACCCGCCGCGGGCAGCACCCCCGCCGCCAGTTCCAGCGGCGAGATCTCGAACAACAGGCGCCGTCCCGTCACGATGTAGAGCGAAAAGACCAGCGCGCACCCGGCGGCCAGCGCCACGCCGGTGAAGTCCACGGCCACGGGCGAGAAGCCCACGATCGTCGCGATGCCTGCCAGCGCTCCGGCGAGCGCGACCAGTTTGAGCAGCGTGATGGGCTCGCCGTAGAGGAGCCGGGCCAGCACCACCACGTACACGGGCGTCGTGCTGAGCAGCAGCCCGGCCAGCGACGCGGGGATCCGGGTGAGCGCGCTGTAGTAGAACAGGGACTGCATGGCATTGCCCAGCATCCCCATCAGGATCACGGCGAGAAAGTGGCGGCCGAAGCGGGGGCGCTTTCCCGCCAGCAGCACGTACGTCCACAGCAGCGCACCTCCGATCAGGAAGCGCCCGCTGAGCGTTCCCAGGATGGAGCCCCCGTCGGCGTAGATGACCTTGGCGAAGATGGGAGAGGTGGCGCCCGTGAACGCTGCGCCCAGGGCCAGGGCAAGACCTCGCCAGATGGGAGCGCCATCGGGTGGCAGCAGGGGAGCGGGCTGCCGCTGGGTGGGAGCCGGATCAGGCATAGGATAGGCGAGCGCGTGTGCCTGCGCTTCGATTCGGTGCGGCCGCGCCAAGTCCTGCGAATCGGTGATGCGAAGGGTCGCGGGGTGTGGAACGTGCGGAGGCATCGGAGGGGGAGAGCGCCGCCGCGCAGAACAGGGATGCCAGCCATCGTCCACTCGCCAGGAGGCCCGCATATGCGCTACCAGATCTCCGCAGCGGAACGGGCCCACCGGCGCCGGCGCGTCCTGGACTTTCTGGCGCGGCGGCGTCTGGACGGCCTGTGCCTGTTCGGACCCACCCAGATCTTCTACCTGAGCGGGTTTGCCTTCATCGCCACCGAGCGTCCCATGGTCTACGCGCTGGCGGCGTCGGGCGCCACCACGCTGCTGGTGCCCCGGTTGGAGGAGGAGCACTGCCACACGCACGCCGACGTGGACCGCGTCGTGGCCTACCCGGAGTATCCCGGGGAGAAGCACCCCATGCACCACCTCCGCGATCTGCTGGCCGGCATGGGGCTGGCCCGCGCGCGGCTGGGCATGGACAGCGACGGGTATCCCGGCGTGATGGGCTACCAGGGACCGCGCCTGAGCGAGATCCTCCCCGACGCCACCACCGAGCCGGCGCGGGACATCATCGAGAACCTGATCAAGATCAAGTCCCCCGAGGAGATCGCGCTGATCCGGGAGAGCTGCCGGTGGGGCAACCTGGCCCACGCGCTGCTGCAGGAGCGTACCCGGCCCGGGCTGACCGAGACCGAGATCAGCGGCCGCGCTTCCCACGAGGCCACCATGACCATGGTGCGGACCCTGGGGCCCGAGTACCGCCCGCTGTCCTGGACCTTCCCGGGTGCCCACGCCGGCTTCCGCGGCCAGATCGGCAAGCACTCGGCGATCCCCCACGCCATGACCACCAACGCGCGCATCCAGGTCGGGGACGTGCTGGTCACCGGCGCCTCCGCCGCGGTGGGCGGGTATCACAGCGAGCTGGAGCGGACGATGGTGGTGGGCCAGCCGAGCGCGGAGGTGGCGCGCTACTTCCAGTTGATGATCGACGTGCAGGACGCGGCGTTCGCCGCCATCCGGCCCGGCGGGAAGTGCTCCGACGTGGACCGCGTCGTGCGTGCCTTCTTCGACCGGCACGACCTGTGGCCGTACTGGCGGCACCACGTCGGCCACGCCCTGGGCATGGGCGTCCACGAGGCGCCGTTCTTCGATGTCGGCGACAACTCGGTGATCGAGCCGGGCATGGTGTTCAGCGTGGAGCCCGGCATCTACGTACCCGACCTGGGGGGCTTTCGCCACTCCGATACGCTGCTGGTCACCGAGACCGGCATCGAGATGCTGACCTACTACCCGCGGGACCTGGAGGCCATGACCATCCCGGTCTGAGGCGCCATGGGTTCACCCTCCCTGCTGCGGTTTGCCCTGCCGCTCATGGCGAGCGGCGTGTTGATGAGCGTGGAGTGGCCGCTCCTCAACATGGGCATGGCCCGCCTGCCCCACCCCGAACTCTACCTGGCCGCGTTCGGGCTGGCCTTCAGCCTGGGCGTCCTGTACGAGAGCCCCATCATCATCCTGCTGGACACCTCCGTGGCCATTTCGCGGGACTGGCCGTCCTACCTGATGATGCGCCGGTTCACGCTGTGGCTGCTGGGTGTCACCATCGCGGTGGGACTTCTTCTCTTCTGGACGCCGCTGTATGACCTGATCACGAAGACGCTGATGGGGATCCCCCCGCACATCGCGGAGGCGGCCCGGTGGCCGATGCGCATCCTGATGGCGTGGCCCATCCCGATCGGCTGGCGCCGCCTTCACCAGGGCGTGCTGATCCGGCTGGGCCAGACCCGTCCCATCATCGTGGGGACCTCCGCGCGGATCCTGCTGGTGATCGGCATCCTGCTGGCCGGCGCAGTGATGGGTGTGCAGAACAGCGCGCTGCTGGGCTCGGCGGCGCTGCTGGCCGGCGTCACGCTGGAGTCGGTCCTCATCACCCTGGCCGCGAACCCGGCCATGCACACCGGTCTGCGGCGCGCCGCGGGTGAGACCGTGCCCACCTTCCGGCAGTTGTGGCAGTTCTACCAGCCGCTGGGCATGACGATCCTCATCCAGCAGTTCAGCCGGCCCGTCATCACGGCGGGCATCGCCGCCTCGGCCCGGCCGGAGCTGTCGCTGGCGGCGTGGCCCGTCGCGCTCAGTGTGACGGGACTGCTCACCGGGCCGCTGTGGAGCCTGCAGCAGATCACGGTCGCCCTGAGCGACGAGCCCGAGCGGCAACGCGACGTGCACCGCTTCGCGTTGATCATGGGCGCCATCGTCTGCGCGCTGCTCCTGCTGGTCAGCCTCACGCCGCTGGCGAGCCTGGTGCTGGTTGGCGTGCTGGGCGTCTCCACCCCGGTGCGGGACGTGGCGGTGTGGGGACTCCGCATCCTGGCCCTGCAGCCCATCGGACTCGCGCTGCAAAACTTCCTCCGCGGCGTGCTGATCCACGCCGGGCACACGGTGGAGGTGCGGCGGGCGATGGTCAGCGGCGTGGTGGCCATCTGCGCCGTAGTGGGGCTGGGCGTCGTGACCCGCGCACTGCCAGGCCTCGCCCTCGGCGCGCTCTCGCTGCTGGCGGGTGTGGCGGTGGAGACCTGGCGGCTGGCCCTGGCGGCGGCCCGCACCGCCGGAATCCGCGCGATCCCCGCCACTGCCGCGGGGTTTGACAGGCCGGAGGGCGGAGCGTATAATCCGGGGCGCATGGGCGATGACGAGGACGAGTAGATCGCCCGCCGTCCGCGAGCGAAGAAGGGCCGCGAACCGGCGCTCCCTCTCCCGCCTGGGGAGAGGGTTGGGGTGAGGGGGGAGCCGGGAGCGGGTGTGAGCCCTTCTGGACGAGGCGGTCAAACACCACCTCCGAGCCGTGGGATGAATCGCCGGCGTGTACCGGCGGCGTAGTCCGTGCCGGGTCCGCCCGTTAGCGCGGGATGAGTGCCGGGAGCGACGCGCACGGCGCGGGCACGAGATGCGTGCGGCGTGGCGGCGTCGCTTTCGGAACCAGGGTGGAACCACGGGTGAGGTCCCGTCCCTCGGGGCGGGATCTTTCTGTTTGTTTGGAGCAGGATCTGTGCAGTCAGAGCGGGATCTGTCTGCCCACTCGGGAACGGAGGGAGATGGCGATGAGCATGATCCGCGTGCAGCTACCGGACGGTTCGGTGCGGGAGGTTGCCCGCGGCACCACGCTGGCCGAGATCGCCCGCGCCGCGGGGCGCGGCGACGCGTTCGCCGCGCTGGTGGACGGCGCGCCGCGCGACCTGGCGGCGCCGGTGGAATCGGACTGCCGGGTGAGCTTTCTCACCTTCGCCGAGCCGGAGGGGAAGGAGATCTACTGGCACAGCACGGCGCACCTGATGGCGCAGGCCGTCAAGGAGCTCTTCCCGGAGGCCAAGCTCGCCATCGGCCCGCCCATCGACGAGGGGTTCTATTACGACATCGACATCGGCCGCGCATTCACCCCCGAAGATCTGGAGAAGATCGAGGCAAAGATGCGCGGGCTGGCGAAGCGCGACGAGCCCATCGAGCGCGTCACGCTGCCGCGGGCGGACGCGCAGGCGATGTTCGAGGGGGCCGGGGACAAGTACAAGCGGGAACTGCTGGAGGACATTCCCGACGAGCAGGTGTCCTTCTACCGGCAGGACGGCTTCCTGGACATGTGCCGCGGCCCGCACCTGCCGCGCACGGGGCTCATCAAGACGGTGAAGCTGCTGTCCACGTCGGGCGCCTACTGGCGGGGCGACGAGAAGCGCGAGATGCTCTCGCGCATCTACGGCATCTCCTTCCCCACCAAGGACGAACTGGATCAGTACCTGCACCGCCTCGAGGAGGCGAAGCGGCGCGACCACCGGCGCATCGGGCGGGAGATGGACCTGTTCAGCATCCACGAGGAGATCGGCCCGGGACTGGTGCTGTGGCACCCGAAAGGTGCAGTCGTCCGTCAGATCATGGAGGCGTTCATCCGGGAGACCCTGGCCCAGCGCGGCTACGAGCAGGTCTACTCGCCCCACCTGGCCCGCTCGCGGCTGTGGGAGATCAGTGGTCACATGAGCTGGTACGTGGAGAGCATGTTCGCCGGCATGGTGGTGGACGAGCAGAACTACCTGGCCAAGCCCATGAACTGCCCGTTTCACATCATGATCTATAAGTCGCAGACGCGCAGTTACCGCGACCTGCCCATCCGCCTGGCGGAGTTCGGCACCTGTTATCGTTACGAGCGGCCGGGCGTGCTGCACGGGCTGCTGCGGGTGCGCGGGCTGACGCAGGACGACGCGCACGTGTTCTGCCGTCCCGACCAGATCGAGCAGGAAGCGTCCGCGCTGGTGGATCTCGCTTTCCACGTGCTGGGCGCGTTCGGGTTCAAGGACTCCGAGATCGTCCTCTCGGTGCGTGACCCGAAGGCCGCGCCCAAGTACGCGGGGCGCCCCGAGCTGTGGGATGCGGCAGAGGCGGCGCTGGAGGCCGTGCTGCGCGGCCGCGGGCTGCCCTACCGCCGCGTGGAGGGCGAGGCGAACTTCTACGGTCCGAAGATCGACATCCACCTGTTCGACGCCATCGGCCGGAAGTGGCAGCTCACGACCATTCAGCTCGACTACACGTTGCCCGAGCGTTTCGACCTGGCCTTCATGGGCGAGGACGGACGCGAACACCGGCCGGTGATGTTCCACCGGGCCATCCTGGGCTCCATGGAGCGCTTCATGGGTATCCTGATCGAGCACTACGCCGGGGCGTTCCCGCTGTGGCTGGCGCCAGAGCAGGCGCGCGTGCTGTCCATCACCGACCGGCACGTCGCCTACGCGAAGCAGGTCGCGGAGCGCCTGAAGGCGGAGGGCCTGCGCGCCGGCGTGGACGAGTCGAGCGAGCGCATCTCCTACAAGGTGCGGCGCGGCCAGGTGGAGCACGTGCCGTACATGCTGGTGGTGGGCGACCGGGAGGCCGCGGCGGGCACAGCCGCGGTGCGCAGCCGGTCCGCGGGGGACCTGGGGCCGATGGCGCTGGACGCCTTCCTGGCCCGGGTGAACGAAGAGATTGCCGCCCGGCAGTAGCGTGCTCATGTCGCGTCGCGACCTCTCCGTGCTGCGCGGCGATGCCATCTTCCTGAATCACGGTTCGTTCGGCGCGCGTCCGCGCCCGGTCGTCGAGACCTCCCTCGATCCCCTCTCGCCGGATCGCCGTGGCCGCGGCGCCCCCGGAGAATTGGCCGTATGCACATCGGGTCGGCCGGGCACCATAAATGCCGGGTCCGTGAAGGCGCCGCGCACGCGTGAACGGGCGGCGGCCAACATCATGAAGTGGACGGGAGGACAGGCATGACTGCGCATCCGGGTGACGTGTCGGGGGAGCCACAGGACCCGATCCGCGAGATTCAACAGGAGCGCGAGCGGGCGCGCGAACTCAACGAGCCCCTGGTGGACGTGTGCTATCTGGCGACGGTGGCGGCTCCGGATCGCCCCGAGGTCCGGGCGCTGACGCTCCGGGACATCACGGAGCGCGGTTTTGGCGTGCTGGTCAACCGCACCAGTCGCAAGTGGGCGCAGCTGGAACGCGCGGGCCGGGCGACGCTGCTGATTTACTGGCCCGCGGTGCGGCGGCAGTACCGCGTGTGGGGCCCCCTCGCACCCATCGAGCCGGAGCGGGTCGAGGGCTACTGGAACCGCAAGGGTTACGGGTCCCGGCTGCTGGAGCACTACTACGACAGCTTCCATCCCCAGAGCGAGCCGGTCTCGTCGCGCGCGGAGTTCATGGCCGGCATCGAGGAGCTCAAGCGCCGCTACCCCACCCCGGAGTCCGTGCCGGTCCCGGAGACGATGGTGGGCATCTACGTGGTGGCGGAGGAGATCGAGACCTGGCACGGCTCACCCGACCGGCTGCACGACCGGCGCCTTTTTCGCAGGACCGCCGCGGGGTGGGAGTTCCAGGTCCTGGTGCCGTAGCTTCTCTCGGGGGGCACATCCTGGCTGGCGTGGCCCTGCGGTACCCGGGGGGTCGCGCCGCATGTCGCCGCCACGGAGGTGACACCGTGAGGTACGCGCCGCGCCGTTCCTCGTCCGGCGCTGCCGTGTTGATGTTTCTTCTTCTCTCCGGCGCGCTCGGGGCGGCGGCGCCGCCTGCCCCGCCTTCCCTTCCCGAGGGGCCCATCCTGGACGGGAACGTCATCGATACCCACAACCATCTGGAGGGACGAACTCCCTCCCGCCAGGGACCTCCCGCGCACGACTACGAGGGCGCGGCAAGGGTGGCCCTCGACATGATGAACCGGGTCGGCATCAAGAAAATGCTCATCATGCCGCCGCCGTTTCCGCCGGGCTTTCCTGGGGCGTACGATCTCGACGATCTCCTCGGCACCGTCCGCAGGTATCCCGACCGCTTCGCCGTCCTCGGCGGCGGCGGAACCCTCAACCCCCTGATTCATCAGGCCGTCCG
The DNA here is from genome assembly GCA_016210785.1 of Armatimonadota bacterium. Lineage (GTDB taxonomy): Bacteria > Sysuimicrobiota > Sysuimicrobiia > Sysuimicrobiales > JACQTN01 > JACQTN01. The sequence continues at coordinate 4,879 of JACQTN010000085.1, read as the reverse complement.
CAGCGGAGACTCTGGGGCAGGGATGCGTGCGCGCCTGGAGCGCGAAGCCGCGGAGATTCTGGCGAAGGGCGCCCTGGGCTTCGGGGAGCTGACGGCCGAGCACGTCTCCAAGGCCTCGAACCATCCCTACCTGGCGGCCCCGCCCGATCACCCGCTGTTCCTGGCGCTGGCCGACATCGCCGCGCAGCGCGACGTCCCCATCGACATCCACATGGAGGCCGTACCGGAGGATATGGCGCTGCCCGGGAGACTGACCTCTCCGCTGAATCCCCGGCAGCTTCGCGCCAACATCGCCGCCTTTGAGCGGCTGCTGGCCCACAACCGCAGGGCGAAGATCATCTGGGCGCACGCGGGATGGGACAACACCGGGCACCGCACGGCCAGGCTCTCCGCGGACCTGCTGCAGAAGCATCCCAACCTCTATATGAGCATCAAGATCGGCGGCGACGCCGGGCCGGACAACCGGCCGATGGGGCCCCCCGGGATCGCCCCCGAGTGGCTCGAGGTGATCAAGGCATTTCCAGAGCGCTTCCTCACCGGCAGCGATCAGTTCTACCTCTCGCCCAGATCGCAGCAGAGGTTCCCCCGGCACGTGGAAGCCTCGATCCGGTTCCTCTCCCTGCTTCCGCCCGAACTCGCCCGCAGGGTCGGGTACGAGAACGCCAGGCGTCTGTTCAAGCTCGGCGAGTGATCGCGGGGATCCCTGAGGGCCCCGCGAGAGGACGCTCGCCCCCGCGGTCTCCTGCCCGGCGGTTTCCTGGCTGACTCGGAGGGGGAGGGCGATCCCGGCACGTGCGCCCTTTCCCGTGCGTCGAACCGTCCTACCGCGCTCGCCCACTCACGGCGCCCCCTTCCGACACCCTCCGCACGTGCTACATGCCTGGGAGGTGCACCGGCCCGCCGCGCTCACCGAACTCACGGCGCCCCCCTGGTCTCCCTCTCCCGTTGCCTTACCGAGCTCCAGACCGGCGCAGCCGGTCTTCGCATGAGAGATGTCCTGGTCAAGTTTGCTGGATGGGCTCCTGGCTTACGACCCGGACCGGCCACCCGCGTTCCCCGGAAGGTATCCCGCGAGTAGAATCGAAACATCATAAATGTGACTGATCACACGCGCGTGCGCCCGCTGGCCTGGGTCACCGGCGCGCTGGCCGCCGGCGTGGCGATCGGCGAGCACGCGGGTCCGCTCCCGATGCTGCTGGGCAGAGGGGGCGCCCTGCTGGTGCTGATCGCGCTCGCCGCGTGGTTGGGCCACCCGCGCGCTGTCGCCGCCGGCCTTCTGCTGCTGGCCGCCGTGGCCGGCGCCGTGCTGGAGCGCGCCGCCAGCAGGCCTCCCGCGCCTGGCCACGTGCGGTGGCTCGTGGACGTGCCGGCACAGGCTTCCGCGCCGCGGGTGGGACGGGTGCGCGCGCCGGGAGCGGGGCGGGGGGCTCCGGGGGCGGACGCCGCCTGGTCCGCGGCGCGCGCGGCCCGCCTGCCTGTCACCGTCCGCGGTGTCGTGGTGCGCCCTCCCGAGGCCCGCGGCGATCGCGTGCGCGCCGTCCTCGATATCCGGGAGGTCCGCACCGGGACCCGTCGCTTCGCCGCACACGGGCTCGTGCAGGCATCGCTGCCCCCGGAACCGGTGGTGCGATACGGCGATCTGGTCGAGGTCACCGGCCGCCTGCGCCGCCCGCCGGATGCAGGGAACCCGGGGGAGTTTTCCTACCGCGCCTATCTGGCCCGCCAGGGGATCCATGTCACCCTCCACGCCCACGGCCCGCCCCGGGTGCTGGCCCGGAGCCAGGGCGGGCCCGCCGTGGCATTTGCGGTCGGCCTGCGCGATCGGATGGTCGCCGTGCTGCACGCCGCGCTCCCGCCGCCGCAGGGCGGGCTGATGGCCAGCCTCCTGCTGGGGACGAAGCCTCCAGAGGAGATGTGGCAGGCCTTCACCCGGGCCGGCGTGGTGCACCTGCTGGTCGTCTCGGGGTTCCAGGTGGGTCTGGTCGCCGCGGCCATCCTGAGCCTGCTGCGGTGGTCGCGCGCGCCGCGGTGGCTGGCCGTGGCGGCCGCCGCGGCACTGGTGCTGCTCTTCGCGCTGGTGGTGGGCGTGCAGCCGTCGGTGGCGCGGGCGGCGGTGATGGCGCTGGCCGGCCTGCTGGCCTGGGTGGTGGACCGGGAGAAGGACGCGTGGTCCGCCCTCGCCGCGGCGGCGCTGGTGATCCTGATCGCGGATCCCCTCGCCCTGTTTTCCACCAGTTTTCAACTTTCGTTCGCCGCGACCATGGGCCTGATGTACGTGGCGCCGGAGATCGCGCGCCGGCTGGCACCAGGGGAGGGCCACCCGGCCCGCGCCGTTCCGGGTGCCGGCAGTGCCCGCGATGACGGTACGATGGCGGCGGACCTCCCTTCGCGCCGGGGTGGCGATCAGGGGACGCCAGCGGCGCCCGCTGCGGCGCGCGCCGCCGGCGCGGCGTGGAGGTACCTGGCGTCGCTCCTGGGCATGAGCCTGGGCGCGCAGATCGCGGTCCTCCCCATCCTGGTGCACACCTTCGGTGCCATCTCCGTCGTCGCGCCGCTGGCGAACCTGTTGCTCGTGCCCCTGTCGGTGATCATGGTGCCCATCGGGCTGCTGGGTGCGGTCGCGGGGCTGGTGCACCAGGCACTCGCAACGGCGATCCTGTTTCCCATGCGCCCGCTGCTGGTGTTGATGACGGAGATCACGGCCAGGCTCGCGGAGAGCCCGCTGGCGGTGGCCGGGATCGCGCCGCCGCCGCCGTGGCTGTGGGTCTTCTATTGCGCCGCGGTGGTGGGCGCGGTCGAGGCGCTGCGGTGGCGGTACCGTCCCTCCTTCCGCCAGTGTGCACTGGGTGTGGCCGCCGCGGTGGCGGTGGCGGTGTGGGCGCAGGCGTGGGCGGCGCACCAGGGGCGGCGTCTGGAGGTGACCTTCATCGACGTGGGGCAGGGCGACGCCATCTTCGTGCGGGCCCCGGGAGGGCGCACGGTGCTGATCGACGCCGGCGGCGCGCCGGCGTTCGGAGACCGGGTCGCGCCGCCGCAGGAGGCCGGGGGGATCGATCTCGCCCCGTTCCTGCCGCCGGGGTCTCGCGACGCCTACGACGTGGGCGAGCGGCGCGTGGTGCCCTATCTGCGCCGGCGGGGCGTGCGCCGGATCGATCTCCTGGTGATCACGCATCCTCACGAGGACCACGTGGGAGGAGTACCCGCCGTGATCCAGAACATCCCCGTGGGCCTGGTCTGGGAGAGTGGATACGTGCATCTGTCGCCATCCTATCTGCGCCTGCGGCGCCTCCTGACCGGGCGCGGAATTCCGGTCCGGGCGGTGCACCGCGGCGAGGGAGTGGATCTGGGCGGCGGGGTGAGGTTGCGCGTGTTCCACCCCTCTCCGCCGTTGCTGGCGGAGACAGGTTCCGACGTGAACAACAACTCCATCGTCCTCGGGCTCGTCCACGGGAATGTCAGCACGCTGCTCACCGGAGACGTCGAGGCCCCTGTGGAGGAGAGGTTGCTCGCCGACGCCGCGGCACTCCCGTCCCAGGCGATCAAGGTCGCCCACCACGGCGGGCGCACCTCCACGACACCGTCCTTCCTCCTGGCCACCCGGCCGCGCATTGCCGTGATCTCCGTGGGATCGGACAACCCCTTCGGGCACCCCCATCCGCGCACGCTGGAGGCGCTGCGGGCGGCCGGCACGCGGGTCTACCGGACCGACCGGCACGGCGCCGTGACGCTAGTGAGCGACGGCCGCGTCGTGTGGGCGCGCGCGTTCCGGCATCCGGAGGCGGGAGGCCAGGGGACCCATCAGCCGGAAGGCACGCCGTGAGCCCCGCCACCAGGGAGAAGAAAGCGCAAGCGCCGCGCGTGCACCTGCTGGTGGGCGAGGAGTCGCTGCTGGCGGAGGAGGCCATGCGAGAGCTGCTGGACCGTCTCATCCCGGCGGCGGACCGCGCTCTCAACCTGGACGTCGTGGAGGCGGACGAAGTCCCCGTGCAGGACATCATCACCCGCGCCGATACGCTGCCGTTCTTCGGCGACCGGCGGGTGGTGGTGGTCAAGCGCGCGGATGCTCTCAAGGCAGCCGATCAGGAGAAGCTGGCCGACTACCTGGAGCGCGGGGCGCCGCCGTCCGCGCTCATCCTGATGGCGGAGGGGCTGGACAGGCGGCGCCGTCTGTACCTGACACTGAAGAAGGTAGCGCAGGTCCGGGAGTTTGCGCGCCTGAAATCCTTTGAGGTGCTGCGGTGGGTGAGGGCGCGGGCGCAACAGCAGGGCAAGCGCCTCGATGCGGAGGCGGCGGAGGTGCTGGTGGCGCTGGTGGGGCACGACCTGCGCGAGCTGTCCAGTGAGCTGGACAAGGCCGTCTCCTACGGGGGCGACCGCGCCTCCATCGAGGCCGGCGATATCCGCGCCGTGTGCAGCCACCTGGGCGAAGCGACCGTCTTCAACCTGGTGGACGCGCTGGGGAACCGTCAGGCCGCGCCGGCGCTGGGCTACCTGCACGACATCCTGCGGGACGGCGAGGCGCCGTTGCGCGTGCTGGCCATGATCAACCGCCAGTTCCGCATGCTGCTGCAGGCCCGCCGGCTGCTGGACCAGGGCACGCGGCCGCACCATCTGGCGCAGGCGATGGCGGTGGCGCCGTTCCTGGCGCAGCGCTACGCGCAGCAGGCGGCGAACTTCGGCGCGGCACGGTTTCCCGCGCTGTTCCAGCGTTTGCTGGACGCGGACCTGGCCATCAAGACCGGCGCGCAGCCGCCGCGGCTGGCCCTGGAGATGCTGATCGTGGATTTGTGCCGCGCTTAGGATACCTCTGACCCCTCTCCCGCCACAGGTGAGGGCCGGCGTATGGCCCTCCCTGTACCCCTCTCCCTCTGGGAGAGGG
>JACQTN010000084.1 GCA_016210785.1 Armatimonadota bacterium | reverse complement strand
CGCTGCACACCCTGGGGATGCCGCCGGAGGCCTGGCCAAAGCCGGGAGAGGTGCTGCGCGCCGCGACCCGCGGCGGGGCGCGCGTGCTGCGGCTGGAGGGGCGGGTGGGGATGATCGCGCCGGGGTACCGCGCCGACCTGATGGTGCTCCGCGCCGACCAGCCCGCGCTGACGCCGCTGACCGATCCGCACGCACAGCTCGTGTACGCCAGCGAGGGACGCGGCGTGGACACCGTGATCGTGGACGGCCGGGTGGTGGTGCGCAGCGGGCGCGTGTGTACCGTGGATCGGCAGGCGCTGCTGGACGAGGCGGCGGAGGCGGGCCGGGTGTTCCTGGCCCGCAACGCGGAGCGGTTCGCCCTGGCCCGGCGGATCGCGGCGGCAGTCGCGGCGGCGCTGGCCGGCGACGCCTGGGCCTTCCGGTGAGGCACGCCGCGGGGCACCGGGATGCGGTCACGGGCGAAGGGTGCGCCGTCGGAAGGCCCAAGCCGCGTACCACGTGAGAACGCCGGGTGGTCGGGAGACACTGTCCCACATGCCGCGTGAGCCATCGAGTCCGAAGGACTGGACGCAACCCTTTCTGTTGCTGCAGCCGAACCTGAGGATCGCCGACGCGCCGGGCCTCGATCCCGCCGCGCTCGTGCGAGAGGCGGCGCGGTACGGCGCCGACGTGTACCTGGCGAACGGGGGCGGGCTGGTCGCCTGGTACCCCACGCGGCTCGCCTACCAGCGTCCCTGCCCGGGCCTCGCGTGCGATTATCTCGGCCAGGTGACCGAGGCTGCCCATGCCCGCGGCATGCGGGTCCTGGCGCGCATCGACGCCACCAAGGGCTACGAAGACGACTACCGCGCGCACCCCGACTGGTTCCGCGTGACCGCGGACGGCCACCCGGTGCGTGTCCGCGAGCTGGTGGAGTCGTGCTTCACCGGTCCCTACTGGCAGCAGTTCGCCTTCGAGATCGCGGACGAGATCCTCACGCGCTATCCGGTGGACGGAATCTTCTTTAACGCCTACCGTTACCCCACGTGCTCCTGCCCGCGGTGCGCGGAGGCGTTTGCCGCGGCGACGGGACATGACCTGCCGCGGCGCGAGGACTGGGAGGATCCGGCGTGGCGGGCGCTGGTGGAGTACCGCTATGGCGCGTTGGCGGAGTACACGGCGCGCATGGTTGCGGCTATCCGGCGGCGGCGGCCCGGAGCGATCCTGGGCGTGGACCAGGAGCTGGTCACGGACGATCCCCGCCACAGCCGGGAGTCGGGGTGGGGGCCGGCGCTCACGCGGACCTTCGACCTGGTCACCGCCATCGCGTTCAACCGGCTCACGCGCCCGCTGCCCCGGTGGATCTACCAGGCGGGGGAAGCGGCGCTGATGGGCCGCGAGGGCTTCGGGCTGCCCACCTGCGTGCTGCTCACCTATTCGGCCATCTTCGGCAACCGGCGCGCCGCGCAGCCGCCGGCCCAGATGGCACGCGACATCATCGCCATCGCCGCGCACGGCGGCTCGCCCGGTGTGGCGCTGAGCGGGACGTTTGCGCAGGAGGACCGCAAGGCGCTTGGGGCCATCAGGGAAACACACCGGTTTCTGCGCGTCCACCGCGATCTGTACGCGCGCATGCGGCCGGCTGCGAACGTTGCGGTGGTGTACTCACAGCGCACCGCGGATTACTATGGGCGCGGCGATCCCTGGGACCGCTACCTGAGCGAGTACCGCGGTATCTACGAAGCGCTGGTGCACGCCCACGTGCCGTTCTCGGTGGCCGAGCTGGAGGTGCTGGTGGAACGGGGCACGGAGTGCGCGATGCTGGTGCTGCCCAACGCGGCGTGTCTCGGCGACGCCGAGGCGGCGTGGCTGGATGCCTTTGTCGCGCGCGGTGGCCGTCTGCTCGTCACGTACGAGACCGGCCTGTACGACGGCGCAGGGCGGCGGCGCGAGGACTTCGCCCTGGGCTGCCTGGGGCGGCGGGCGGTGGAGACGCGCTCGATGGCCGGCGCCTACCTGCGCATCGCGGACCGCCGCCTGCTGCGCGGGCTGGAGCACGCCGACCTGCTGCCGCTGGGGATGGAGCGTCCCTACGGAGGGTTCGGACCGCTGGCGCCGGAGGGACAGCCCTCGGAGGGCATGGTCGTCTTCACGAAGCCGTCGCCGGATGCTTCGGATCAGCGCTGCGACCTGATGGTGACCAATCCCGTCACCAACAACGTGCCGGAGTTCTCATACTGGGAAGGAGAAGCGGGGACGCCGGGCCTGGTGGTGAATCGCCACGGTGACGGCGTGGCCGTGTATCTCCCGTGGATGGCCGGCCGCCTCTACCACCGCTACGGCGTGCCGGAGGTCCCCACCCTGATCGGCCGCCTGGTGGACGCGGCGATGGGGTGGCGGCGGCCGCTCCTCACCGACGCGCCGGCCAGCGTGGAGGTGACGCTGCACCGGCTGGCCGCCCCGGCCCCACGTGCCGCAGGCGCAGGAATCCGTGCGGCGACCAGGGTGCGGGCCGGCGCCCGGCGCGGCGGCGATGGCTGGATGGTCCACCTCATCAACGCCACCGGCCTGGAGGGCAAGCCGCTGCCGGATGTGGTCCCGGTGCACGATATCGAGGTCCGAGTGCTCGGGAAAATGCGCGCGTGCCGGGCGCTGGCGTTGGGAAAGAGACTCCCCGTCACATACCGCGAGGGTTATTCCACCGTGAGGGTGCCGCGCCTGGCGTCCCACGAGGTGCTGATCTGCCAGCGATAGGTTTCGTTGCCGTCGCTGCACCGTGATGCCAGGAAAGTGAGAATATGGTAGAATTGTTTGGTGTGGCAGATAACCATAAATAATGGCAGGTGACCCGCGTGAGGGCATCCATGGGGCAGGGT
>JACQTN010000081.1 GCA_016210785.1 Armatimonadota bacterium | reverse complement strand
GGCCAGCCCCGCCTCCACGACCCGGTCCAGGACGTTCTTCCCGTTGAGCACCGGCGTGGGCTGGGCGGGGTTGGTGCTCCACAACATGTCGATGACGGTCGCCCGCCTGTACACGTCGAGGGCTCGCCGTTCCTGCTCGCTGGTGAGCTTCAGTTCTGCCACGTGTGCACCCCCTCTGCGGTGTCTAGAGCGGCTTGCCAGCTGATGCTCGCTGGGAATCCGCTGACCGGATCGAAAGGTGCCCTCAATGATCGCTTGCTGCGGTTGCCCGACGATTTGGTCGGACACGCGATCCCTGCGGAGCCGACGGAAGGAGGGGCCGTCTAAGGGAGAGCTGGGCATCGGTAGTTGTCTGGTCCCCTAGTTGCCCGGTTGTCGGACAAGCTGAGACCAGGTTGGTTCTTTGACTTCAATTCTGATTTTCCTGCGACCATGCCGCTATACAGATATCTCCCCGGCGGCGCACGGCTTCGCAACGGCGAGCGGCGGGGTATGGCCGCTGCCGCGGCGCGGCTCACGCGGGGCAGGCCCGATCCGACGGGAGAGTGAGCGAACATCGCAACGGAAGATGAAAACGGAGAAAGGCTGACCGGTCTATCGGAAGGTATCCTTCGCGCGACGGAGGAGTACTCTTAGAAGTTCGCGTGTGATATGCCGCCAGCGTCGCATTCACAATGCCGGAGGAGGTGTCTCTGGGGTCATGGCCGCCCTCGATCACCTGGACCTTGCCCTTATCGCTCGGCTGCAGGATAGCGGTCGCACCCCCCTGGTGGAACTGGCCAAACAACTGGGGGTCTCTCACGGCACCATTCGCAATCGCCTGGAGCGCCTGCAGACCGACGGGATCCTGAAGGTCGTGGCCACCGTGGAACCGGTGAGGGTGGGGTTCCCCATCCAGGTTCTCATCGGCATCAACGCGGACCTGCGGCGGATGGTCACCATCGAGAAACACCTGGCGACCTTCCAGGAAGTCACCTTCGTCGCCACGCTCACGGGGCGGCTGGACTTCATCATCGGGGCCGCGTTCGCCTCCAGCGACGACCTCAGGCACTTCCTTCAGGAAAAGCTGGCAAAGGTGGCCGGGATTCGGAGGACAGAGACATTTCACATCCTGGACCTGGGGAAACGCCTCTGGCAGTGGGCCGTCCCTGTCGCGACGGCCCGCCCGCCACAATCCGTGCGCCGCGCGCGCCGACGGCGATGACCAACGCAACCATCGGAGACGGCTATGTCGCTGCGCGCGTTGGCCCGCCTTGGTTTCGCGCTTCACACCCACGACGTTGTTTCTCCCCGCACGGGCGAAGGAGGTGCTGGAAGAACGCAGGGCACTGCTGGAGGCCCTGCGGCGCCGCGATGCGGCACGCGCAACGGCGTCACTGGCCGTGTCGCTCTGTCGACGCCACCTGCCCGGTCGCCACGGCCATCTGGTCGGAGAGCTCCCGGATCGCTTCATCGGTGGCCATCACGCGCCCGGCCTGGCTGGCGAAGCTGGAGAGCGCGGCCAGGTGATGGTCCTCGCGGGTAGCCGAGCAGCAGTCCTCCACGATGACGCAGCGGTAGTTCAGGTCGGCGGCGTCGCGGGCGGTGCCGTCGACGCAGGCGTTGGTGGAGACGCCGGTAAAACACAGGTACTCCACGCCCATGGCCCGCAGCACCGCGTTGATGGGCGAGGACATGAAGGCACTCTGGGTGGTCTTGCGCAGCACCCGCTCCCCGGGCAGCGGCCGCACCTCATCCAGGATGGCGTTGGCGGGCTGGCCCACACGGTTGCCCGCGGCACGAGCAAAGGGCCGCAGACACTCGGGCATGTCGGAAAAGTCTTCCATCTCGGAGCCGATGGTGACGTAGAGGACGCGGAGGCTGTGCTCCCGAAAGAAGGCCAGCAGCCGCTTCACGTTGGGCAGCACCACCTGTTCCAGGCGGGTGAAGCGCCAGTCGAGAAGGTGTCCCCTGCCGCGCTCGGAGAGGTACATTCCTACGGCGGCGGTGCGGGAGCCGCTGGCGTACTGCATGTCCACCACGACCAGCGCGGTTTTCGCCGGGTCCAGCCGGAAGTGGAATTTCAGTCCGTGCCCAAACTCCCAGTCCGATTCCCGGGACATGTGCTCACACCCCTTCGCGCGCGCACCCGAAAGGCTTCAACTCACGCTCCGCTGGTCGCGTGCGCGGCGTGGGCCCGCGTGCGGCGCCGGCGTCGCGGCCGCCTGAACCCCCACCTTCACGTGGAGGGTCAGGTCAGCATCCACCTGAACTCGAGCGCCAGGTCCCACCATGCTGGTGGATTCTCTCTCTTCGAAGATGGCGGGGCCTTCCACCTCAGCCCCCGGCCGCATCGCGTAGCGATCGTACACCGGGCAGTCCACGAATCCACCCGCCTCGGCGAAGTACACCGGGCGGCGGCCCTTGAGGGGATCGCGGCCGGCGGGCTGGAACGCCAGGCGCACCCTCGGAGCCGGCGCCGCCACGCGCACCCGCCAGCTCAGGATTTCCACGGGCACGTCCAGCGAGCGGCCGTACAGCCGGCGGTACTCCTCGTGGAATGCGGCATCGGCGAGCGCAGTCGCCGCGGGGGCGAGATGACCTCCCGGCAGCGGCACCTCGATCTCGTAGCCCTGGCTGATGTAGCGCATGTCCGCTGTGCGGGTGATGCGGATCTCCTCGGCGCGCCCGCCCGCGGCCAGGATGGTGCGGCGTCCCGCCTCCTCCATGTCGGTGAAAATGGCGTTGGCCCGCTGCCAGTCCACGCGGCTCAGCCGCTCCATGTAGCTCCGCCCCAGCTCCACTGCCAGCGGCGCGGCCAGGAAGCCCAGCGCCGAAGTGGTGCCGGCGGCCAGCGGCACCAGCATCGTGCGGATGCCCAGGCTGGCGGCAACGCTGTAGCCGTGCACGGGCCCGGCTCCACCGAAAGCGATCAGGGTGAATCGCCGCGGGTCGAAGCCGCGCTCCGCGATATGGACGGCGGCGGCGCTGGCCATGTTGGTGTTGACCACGGCGCAGATGGCCGCGGCGCCCGCGGTGGCGTCCAGGTGCAACGGCTGGCCCACGTGCGCGACGACCGCCTCCCGGGCCCGGTCGGGATACAGGGGTATCTCGCCGCCCAAGAAGTAATTGGGGTCCAGATAGCCCAGGATCAGGTCGGCATCGGTGACGGTGGGCCGGTCGCCGCCCAGGCCGTAACAGGCTGGGCCGGGTGCCGAGCCCGCGCTGCGCGGCCCCACCTGCAGCAGCCCCAGCGCGTTCACGCCGGCGATGCTACCCCCACCCGCGCCGATCTCGATCATCTCCAGCACCGGCACGTTCAGGGGCAACCCGCTGCCTTTCTTGAAGCGCTGCACCCGCGCCGCCTCAAAGGAGGTGCTGCGGCTGGGCTGGCCATCGACAATCAGGCAGATCTTCGCGGTGGTGCCGCCCATGTCAAAGGAGAGCAGATCCCGCTCTCCCGTCATCGTCCCGTAGAACACCGCCGCCTGCGCGCCGCCGGCAGGCCCCGACTCCACCAGCCGGATAGGCACCTCCTGGGCATCCTCCACGCCGGTGATGCCGCCGCTAGAGAGCATCGCGTAGAAGCTGCCCGCCATACCCAGCCCACGCAGGTCCCGCTCCAGCTGCCGCAGGTAGCGCCGCATCAGCGGCCGCACGTAGGCGTTGGCCAGGGTGGTAGACATCCGCGGGAACTCCCGGATCTCTGGCGACACCCGCGACGACAGGCTCACATCTACCTCCGGCCAGTGCGCGCTCAGCCACTGCAGCACGGCCTCTTCGTGGGCAGGATTGCGAAACGAGTGCAGGAAGCACACGGCGATAGATTCCACGCCGGCATCCCTCAACTGCCGGGCGACGCCCTCCACCTGCTGCGGGTCCAGCGGCGTGTGCACGGCCCCATCGTGGCCCAGACGCTCGTCCACCTCCAGCCGAAGCGGGCGCGGTGCCAGGGGTTCAGGCGGCACCAGGTTCAGGTCGTAGAGGTCGTAGCGGATTTCGTTGCCAATCTCCGGGATGTCCCGGAACCCCCGCGTGGTGATGAGGCCCGTGCGCGCGCCTTTGCGCTCGATCAGCGTGTTGGCCACCAGCGTGGTGCCGTGCACCACGGTGTGGATCTCCCCGGCTGACCGCTGGATGCGCTGCAGGAACCGCAGGAGACCCACTGTCACGCCGATCGCCGGATTGTCCGGCGTGGTCAGGCACTTGTCTACGCGGATGTCGCCGGTGACGCTGTCCACCGCGACGAAATCGGTGAAGGTGCCGCCGATGTCGATGCCTATGCGCAGGCGTCGCTCCAAGTTACCGTCCTCCATCCGGCACAATCTGCGCTCCGCCCCTTCCACCGCGGGCGCCGGCTCATGGCGAACGGTGTCTTCGCGCGTCCTCCACGCGCGGTTGCCGCCCGCCCTGCTGTGGATGTCCCTGCCGCTCGCCCCACCCCGGCGTGATCAGGCCGTTGGCCAGGTCCTGCTGGATCAGTGCCGGAGCGCGGTCGACCGGATCGCCCAGACCGCCGCCGCCGGCGCAGGAGATCAGGACCGTATCGCCCGGTTGCAGCACCGTGCGTCCCTTGGACGGAATCGGTTCGCCGTTGCGCACGATAGCGGCCGCGGCAGCCGGGCCCCCGCCGGCCAGTCCCCGCGGCGGGTGCTTCACCCGGTCCATGAGCACGGACAGGGTGACCGGGCCCTTGCAGAGCACACGCACGCCGATGTCCTGGCCAAACCCGCCCCGAAAGCGCCCCGCGCCCGCAGAGTTGACGCGGATGCTCTTCTGCGTGACCTGCACCGGTGCGGCGTTCTCGGAAATCTCGGCCGAGGCGAATCCGGCGTTGCTGGGGAAGGCGGCGCAGGTGAGTCCGTCGCGATGGGTCTGCGCGCCCAGGCCGCCGCTGGTGAAGAACAGCAGGCTGAACGGCTCGCCGGTGTCCCAGAAGCCCGTGAACACCGAGCGGTTGGCCGGTGCGGCGGGCTCGGCCATCACCAGGTGCGGCACCGCCTGGAACAGAGCGCCGAATACCAGGGCACTCAGGAAGTGGCCGGTGATGTTGCGCGCCCCCACCGGCGCCGGGTAGCGGGGGTTGAGCAGCGTGCCCTCGGGAACGGTCACGTCGATCCGCCGGCAGATCCCCTCATTGTTGGGCACCTCCGGGGCCAGGGCGCACTTCAGCGGGTACGCGGTGTACGCATAGGTATAGTTGTAAACCGAGTTCAGCCCCCGCGGCACCTGGGAGGATGTCCCGGTGTAGTCGCACAGGATGCGACCATCCTTCACCACCACGCGCAGGGCGATGGTGAGCGGCCAGTCAAACCCGTCGGTCTCTAAGGAGTAGCGGTACTCGCCCTGGGGCACGCCGGCGAGAGCCGCGGTCATGGCTGCCTCGGTGCGACTGATGATGCCTTCCGCCAGGCCGTTCAGGTCGTCCAGGTCGGCGTCGTCCATGATGCGTTCCAGCCGCTGCACCTGCATCCGGCAGGCGGCGATCTGGGCGTTCAGGTCGCCCAGGGTGAGGTCGGGCACCCGCACGTTGGCCGCGATCATCTCTACCAGGTGTTCGTTCATCTGCCCTTCCCGCACCATGCGGGTGGGCAAGATGCGCAGGCCCTCCTCAAAGACCTGCGTCGCGTCCGCACCCCAGATTGTGCCGCCGATGTCCGGCATGTGGGCCACGTTGGCGGCAAAGGCCGCGAGTTTGCCCTTGCGGAAAACCGGCATGGCCAGCGAGAAGTCGGGCAGGTGGCCGGTGCCCATCCAGGGATCATTGGTCATCACCACGTCGCCCTCGCGCCACGTCTCCAGCGGGAAACGCTCCAGGAAGTGGCGCATGGTGCGGGGCATGGTGCCCACGAACGAGGGCGCGGCCACGCTGTTTTGGGCCAGATTGTTTCCCGCGGCGTCCAGGACCTGGCAGGCAAAGTCATTGGATTCTCGCACGACGGTGGAGAAGGCCGTGCGCACCAGCGTGGCGGCCGCTTCGTCCACACTGGCGATCAGGCGGTTCCACAGGACGCTGAGGGACACCGGGTCCATGGCTTCACGCATCGGGACACCTCGTGGCCGCACGGTGATACTGGTCGAAACTGATCCGTCTCAGGAGCGGCCTGGCACCGTCCCCGCCGCGAGGGTGTACCGCACCGTCCCAAATGCCTCGACCAGCTCCGCCACCGCGCCGGACACCATGGACGGGTCTTCACGGTGCAGCAGCAGCCTGGCCAGGATGCGGCCGATGGCCGGCATCTCGTCCTCTTTCATGCCCAGCCGCGTCACCGCCGAGGTGCCGAGCCGCAACCACCACCCATCATGGCGACCGTCCCGCAGGCGCCGGTCGGCGCGGGCGGGCGGGTTGATCAGGATGGTGGCGCCCGCCAGACGACGGACGGCGTCGCCAGGCTGGCCGATGTCGGTGATGTCCACCAGCACCTGGTGCGTGGCGGTGAATCCCCGGTGCGCGCCGACCACCGGAAAGCCCTCTGCGGCCAGCCCGCGCGCCAGGGCACGGGCATTGTCCACGATCTGGCGAGTGTAGGCGTGACCTTCGGTCACCATCTCCTCCAACGTGTACGCCAGGGCGGCGATGCGGCTGTTGCTGTACGTGGAGAGCCAGGCATCGCCGAGGCTGGCCACGGCCTCCAGCGTGTCGGGGTCCCGGCAGACGACCACACCACCGGTTGGGCCCGGCAACGTCTTGTGGGTGGAGCCGGTGAGCATGTCAAAGCCGCTGGCGAGCGGGTTGGGGAAGGCCCCACCGGCGATCAGCCCCAGCACGTGGGCGCCGTCGTAGAGCAGGCGTGCGCCGGCGTCTTTCGCCATGGTCGCCACCTCGGCCATGGGCTCGGGAAAGAGCGGCCTGGACAGACCCAGCACCACCAGTTGCGCGGGTTGCTGCCTGAGCACGCCGCGCAGTCCATCCAGGTCGGGGCCCAGCGCGGCGCCGTCCCACGGGATCTCCGCCACGGTCCGCGCCCCGCTGCCGGGAAATCCCTGCCGGGCCACGCATATGTGCCCGAACGCCCACAGCGGCGGCATCAACAGCACGTCACCCGGTCGGGTGGTGGCGATGGTGGCCAGCCCGTTGGCCAGGCTCCCGCTCAGCGCTCGCAGTTCCACGTGGGGCGTGCCGAAGAGCCGGTCCACCAGCGTCCGCGCCACGTTCTCGATGGCGCGGGCCGGCGCGGCGGCGTACTGGCCGCCCCACTCCTTGGGCCGCCCCGCCAGGTCGCCGTCGGCCAACCGCGAGCCCAGCAGCGCCCGCGCGCCGGGGCTCATCACGTTGCGCGCGGCGTTCAGGACCAGGCACCGCTCCAGGGCCACCTCATAGTCCGAGATCGCAGCCAGCAGCGCCATTATCTCCACACCCGTCCCCCCTCGCGCCGAGACACAGTCATCGCGATCAATCCGGCCATCACCAACACCAGTGCCGCCGCCCAGAACGCCGCCTCCAGCCCCGCGGCGATCACCACCAACCCGATGCT
>JACQTN010000076.1 GCA_016210785.1 Armatimonadota bacterium | reverse complement strand
GTGCCAGATGTGGTTGCTCTTCTTCTCTCGATCCTGGCGGATCACCGGGGCGTCGGGCTGCAGGGCCTTTTGGGGATCCACCACGACCGGCAGCGGCTCGTAGTCCACATCAACTGCCACAACGCCGTCGGCGGCAATAGACCGTTCGGTGGACAGCACGGCAGCCACCTCCTGGGCCTGATACAAGACGGTGTCGATGGGCAGGACCATCTGCCGGTCGGACATCAGCGTGGGCATCCAGGCCAGGCCGTACTTGTCCAGGTCCTTGCCGGTGATCACGGCCAGGACGCCGGGGATGGCCAGGGCCTTCTCGGGATGAATGGCCTTGATCCTGGCGTGCGCATACGGGCTGCGCACGATGTCCAGGTAGAGCATCCCCGGCAGCTTGATGTCGTCGATGTAGGTTCCCTTGCCGCGCAGAAACCGGGCATCCTCCCTGCGCTTGACCGCGTGTCCCATGCCATATGCTTGCGCCATGGTCATCGCCTCCCCTCGCCGGCGACCGCCGGTGCACCACGCATCTTCTCAGCCGCGTACCCGATGGCCTCCACGATGTTGACGTACCCGGTGCAGCGGCAGAGGTTACCGGAGATCGCCCGCCGGATCTCTGCCTCCGACGGGTGGGGAGATCGCTGGAGGAAGGCGTAGGCGGTCATCATCATTCCCGGCGTGCAGAATCCACACTGGAGACCGTGCTTCTCGTGAAAGCCTTCCTGGATCGGATGGAGCTGGCCATCCCGCGCCAGCCCTTCCACCGTCATCACCCGGCGCCCGTCGGCCTGAACGGCAAACATGGTGCAGGACTTGACGGGACGCCCGTCCATGAGGACCGTGCAGGCGCCACAGTTGGTGGTGTCGCACCCGATGTGGGTGCCCGTGAGGCCCAGGACCTCGCGGATGAAATGGACCAGCAGCAGCCGTGGCTCGACCTCCGCCTGGTGGATGGCGCCGTTAATCGTCACACTGATCCGGTGGTTCATCTCACACCCCTCCTCTCGCCCGCTGCACGGCCAGCCTCAGCGCTCGCGCGCCCAGAACCCTCACGATGTCGCGCTTGTATTCCGCGGGACCGCGCAGGTCGCTTGTGGGGTCGCACTCCTCTGCGGCGGCCCGGGCGGCGCCGGCGATGGCCTCCTCGTCAGGGGTCTTTCCCCGGAGGGCCTCCTCGGCCCGCCGCGCGCGCAGTGAGGTCGCGCCCACGTTGCAGAGTCCAAGCCCCACCTGCTCACACCGGTCTTTCCCGTCGAGAACGACAGAGACCCCCACCGCCACGATGGCAAAGTCGCCCACCTTGCGCTCGAGCTTGACGTAGGCACCCCCGCTCCTGGGCGGAGGCTGGGGCACGCGAATCTCGGTCACGATCTCATCGGGCTGGAGCGCCGTGGTGAACATGTCCACCAGAAACTCGTCGATGGGAAGGATGCGCTCCCCTCTGGCGCCCGAGACCACCACCTGGGCCCTTGCCGCCAGCATCGCCGCGCCCCAGTCCCCGGCCGGGTCGGCGTGGGCCAGCGACCCGCCGATGGTGCCCATGTTGCGGACCAGAGGGTCGGCGATCACCCTGGCCGCATCCGCGAGCAGAGGATACCGGGAGAGGATCAAGTCCGACGTCTCGATGTCGGCATGCCGGGTGAGGGCGCCGACGCGGAGGAAGCCGCCGGCCTCGTTGATGTCGGCCAGCCCGTCGATCCGGTTGAGGTCGACAAGGTATCGGGGGGTGGCCAGGCGGAGTTTCATCAGGGGAATGAGGCTATGACCGCCGGCAAGCAGCTTGGCCTCGCCCCGGTGCCGCTGGAGGAGGCTCACCGCCTCCGCAACGGTCCTGGGAACCAGGTACTCGAACTTGTCTGTTATCATGCCCCCCCACCCCCTGTGCCTCATTTTTCGCGGAGAGAGTCGAACACCGACGGACGGATGAGGCCGGACGTACCTGGACAGGCGTCCCAGCTCAACGAGCGCGTGCCCCAGCCGGTATCTTCTGGACGGGGGCATGAACTCGAGAAACCCGTACCGCTGCAGGGTCTTGAGGATGTTGTGGCAGGTGCTCTTGTTGAGGTCAAGCGCGCGGTGGATCTGAGCGAGGGTCGCGCCGCGGTCGCCGTGGCGGGCCAGGTACCGGAGGATTCTGATAGCCCTGGCCACGGCGGGCACCATTGCGCGCCTCCTCAAACGCTCTGTGTGGACCGCCAGCGGCGTCTTTGTTCTGTGGGGAGAACAAAGTATGAGGCAATCGTATCAGAGGGGAGTAAGGCTGTCAACGCAAAGGGGCACGCAGTGGCACGCAGCGGCACGCAGGCAGGGCAACCGCGGTTTACAGCTCGCGCCGCCCCTCCAGGGCTTTGGCCAGCGTCACCTCGTCGGCGTACTCCAGATCGCCGCCTACGGGCAGCCCGTGCGCGATGCGCGTGACCTTCACGCCCAGGGGCTTGATCACCCGCGCCAGGTAGATGGCCGTGGCCTCGCCCTCCACGCGGGGGTTGGTGGCCACGATGATCTCCTTTACCTCGCCGGAGCCCAGCCGCGCCAGCAGCTCTTTGATGCGCAGGTCGTCGGGGCCCACGCCGTCCAGCGGGCTGATGGCGCCGTGCAGGACGTGGTAGAGCCCGCGGTACTCCCGCATCCGCTCCATCGCCACCACGTCGCGCGGGTCCTCCACCACGCAGATCACGGACTGGTCGCGCGCCGGCGCGCTGCAGATGGCGCACGGGTCCTGGTCGGTGAGGTGGAAGCACACGGAGCACTGGCGGATGCGGGCGCGCGCATCCACCAGCGCCTGCGCCAGCCGCGCCACGTCCTCCTGGGGCAGCCGCAGAATGTGAAAAGCCAGCCGCTGCGCCGTCTTGGGGCCGATGGTGGGCAGCCGGGAGAGTTCCTCGATGAGCCTGGCGAGCGGCCCTGCGTAGTACATATCGAACCTCTCTTCATGCGGAGGACCGGCTTGGCCGAGTGACCCCCCTGCAATCTCTGAAGACCTTCAATCTGTCAGCCAGGGGCCCTCCAGAGATCTCAGGGGGGTCAGTCCGACGCTCTACAGGACGCAGGCATCCGCACCATCGCGGGAGGCGGAGGTGTCGGAAGGCGCCGTGAGTCCGGTGAGCGCGGTACTATGATGCACCTTGCACGGACGTCGAACGTGCCGCGCCGGGAGCCGGCGAGCGTGGCAGAACGGCGCACCTTGCACCGGAGTGGCACGTGCCAGGGAAACGCCTCCCCCCTACCCTGAAAATGCCTCGGCGAATCGCAAGGTCGTTCGTATTGATCCGCGTTACCCGGCATTTTCATTCAGGTCGCTGGTGCCGGGCACCGGCATGACCGACTCCGAGTCAGGTCAGCCCGGGAATCTGGAAGCCGCCGGTCAGCGCCTTCATCTTCTGCGCCGACATCTCCCGCGCGGCCCGCTGGGCCTCGTTGACCGCGGCGACGATGAGATCTTCCAGCATCGAGACATCCTGGGGATCGACGGCAGCGGGATCGATGTGCAGCTCCAGGAGATCGCCGTGGCCGTTGGCGACCACCTTCACCACCCCGCCGCCGGAGGTGGCCTCCAGGCGTTCCTTGCCCAGCTCTTCCTGCACCCGCGCCATCTCTTCCTGGACCTTCTGCGCCTGCTTGAGCATCTTCTGCATGTTGAACATGTGCAGGCCTCCGTTCACGCTTCCTCTTTTCCGCCCTCCGCGCCGCGCTCGTCCGGGTGTGCCTGATGTCCGCGCCCCTGCCGCCGCTCCACCACCTGGCCGCCGAAGAGCTGCACGGCGCGGGCCACCAGCGGGTCCACGGCCCCATCCGCCTCGGCTCCCGACGCCGGCGGTGGCGCGGCGACCGCTTCCGACGCTCCTCCCACCACGCCCGGCGGCCGGGATCCCCCGCCCCCGGCGGCCGGCCGATCGTGCCGGAACTGGCGTCCCGCCTGCTCGTCGGTGAGGACGACGCAGCGCAGGCGCAGCCGCGTGCCCAGCGCCTGCTCCACGGCCTCCTCCACGATGGCGGCGTGCTCCGGGCGGTGCAGGTTCTCCGCGTGGAAATGGAAGCCCGGGCGAAGGCCCAGGACCAGCGTGCCGCCGGCGACCTCCACGGGCGTACTCTCGATCATCAGCGCGTGGCAGAAGAGCTTGCGCCGCTTAACGCCGTCGAGGATCCGGCCCCACTGCCGCAGGACCTCCTCCAGCGAGACGCCTGGCGCATCTCCGCCCGCGGGCGCAACCGTGGCGTGCCCGGTGTCGCCGGCGGGCTTCGGGACCGTGGGCGCGCCCGTCGCCGCGGCCTCCGGAGCGCGGACAGCCGAACCCGCGCCCCGCGGCGACGACGGGGGCACTGCGGTGCCAGCGTCTCCTGCGGACCGGCGCCTCGGCGGTGCCGCAACGCCAGGAGAGTCGGTCGCTTCACCCACTGGAGCCGGCACCTCCGGTGACCCCGCGGCCCGCCGCGGCAGGGGCGGTGCCACATCAGAACCGGTGGACCTGCGGGACGATGGGTCAGACGGCGCAGGCCGTGCGGTGCGTGCAGGCGGACGCGGCGGCACATCGGGGGCACCCGGGGACCTTGCGGGCGGCGGCTCGCGCGGTGGAGCGCCCTGTCCCAGCGCGCGCTCCAGCGCCTCCACGCGGGCCTGCAACCCTTCCAGCGTGGGATCCACGTCGGGCCGCGCCAGGCGCAGCAGCGCCATCTCCAGCACGAGACGCGGCTGCGGGTGCCACCGCGCCTCCGCCTCCGCGGCGCCCAGCAGCCGCAGCGCCCGCAGGATCGCCTCGGTGGGCAGGCGCGACGCCTGCTCGCGCAGGGCCTCCAACCGCGCCTCGCCGGCCTCCACCAGCTCCGCGGCGTCCACCGCGGCGCGCTGTTCCGCGGAGGACGCCGCGCCCGGGTCCTCGCACGCCTTCACGACCAGCAGGTCGCGGAAGTGCTCCAGCAGCGTGCGCAGCACCTGCCGGATGTCCTTTCCCTCGTCCACGATGCGCGCGCTCGCGGCCAGCACCTCCGCCGCGTCCCCCGCGATGGCGGCGTCCGCCACGCCCAGCGCCAGTTCCTCCTCCACGAGCCCGAGCACGGACAGGACGTCGGCGCGCGTGATGCGTCCTTGGGTGAAGGTGGCCAGTTGATCCAGCACGCTCTCGGCATCGCGCAGGGACCCGTCGGCGTTGCGGGCGATCAGGTACAGCGCGTCCTCGTCGACCTGGAACACCTCCTCCGCGGCGATGCGGCGCAGGCGGGCCGTGATCTCCCGCAGGCCGACCCGCCGGAAGTCGAACCGCTGGCAGCGGGACGTGATGGTGGGAGGCAGCCGGTGCGGCTCCGTGGTGACCAGCACGAAGACGGCGTGGGGCGGCGGCTCCTCCAGCGTCTTGAGCAGCGCGTTGAACGCCTCCGTGGTGAGCATGTGCGCTTCGTCAATGATGTAGACCTTGTGCCGGCCCTCCGTGGGCGTCAGGCGCACCTTCTCGCGCAGTTCGCGGATCTCGTCGATGCCGCGGTTGCTGGCCGCGTCGATCTCGATGACGTCCACCGAGTAGCCGCCGGCGATGGCCTGGCACGCTGGACAGTGGCCGCACGGATCGGGCGTGGGTCCTCTGACGCAGTTGAGCGCCTTGGCCAGGATGCGCGCGGTGGTGGTCTTGCCAGTGCCCCGGTGGCCGCAGAACAGGTACGCGTGAACGATCCGGTTCGCGGCCAGCGCGTTCCGGAGGGTGCGGGTGACCCGCTCCTGACCGACCACGGTCTCGAAGCTGGCGGGACGCCACTTGCGGTAGAAGGAGACGTGGGACACGGTCTAGCCTTTCTCCCCCGCGCGCCGCCTCTCCTGCGCCGTGAGGGGACCCGGCGCCGCATCGTAGAATCTCTCTATGATAGATGGATCCTGCGCTGATCTACCTCATCTACGCCGCGATCGCCGCCGGCGCCGCGGGCTGGGTCTACCGGGACGCGCACAACCGGGGCCTGGGCGATCCCCACGGGTTGCTGGACCGGGCGCTGCTGTGGGGCATCGGTGCGGGTATCCTCCTGCCGTTCGCCCTTCCTTTGTATCTGCTCTTCGTGCGCCCGCCGGGCCGCCTGGGGACGTGCGCCGCCTGCGGGCAGCGCACAATCGCCCAGCGGGCCTACTGCGTGCACTGCGGCGCCCCGCGCGACTTCGACGCGCCGCCGGCGGCGTGGGGGCTGGGTGAGATCGTCGGGGTGAGCGCGGTCTTCGCGCTGACGCTGCCGCTGCTGGCCGACCGCCTGGACCTGGCGCCCAACCCCGCCCTCCCCGGCCTCGCCGCCTACGTGGTGGTGCAGAACTTCCTGTTCACGGCGCTGTCCCTTCACGTGGTGCGCGGCCGCTACGCGCTGCCCCTGGACACGCTGGGCATCCGCGGTGAGGACTGGCGCCGCCCCGTGGCCGTCGGCCTGGCCGCCAGCGTGCTGGCGCTGGGGGTCTCCACGGTCGCCGAGCACGGCACGGGCCTCGTCGCGAAGCTGCTGGTGGGCCCGACGCGGGCGCAGGAGATGGCCGCCGCCGAGCACGCCCGCGATCCCGTGGCCAACCTGTTCGCGGCGGCGCCGTCGCCGGCAAACCTGGCCGTGGTCCTGATCCTGCTGGCGGCGATCGTCCCCATCGGCGAGGAGATCTTCTTCCGGGGACTCGTCTATGGAGGCCTGCGGGCGCGCTGGGGCACCGCGGTGGCGGTGTGGGTCAGCGCCCTGTTCTTCGGCGCGGTGCACCAGCAGGTGATCCACTTCCCGCCCATCTTCCTGCTGGGCGTGGTGCTGGGCTACCTGCGCGAGCGCACCGGGCTGCTGCTGCCCGGCATCATCGTGCACGTCGTGAACAACGTGATCGCGGTGCTGAGCACCTACTTCCACTGGGACATCTGAGCGGGCTGAGGGTGAGCGCCATGTTGAGCGGAACACCCTGGCAGGGCGGGACTGTTGCGTCGGATAGCGGCTTCCGTCCACGCTGTTCTGAAACCGGACCAAATCTATGTGTGCCTCTGGTCACACGCTCGATGGAAGCCCGGGCACGTGCACTTCGTCGTCCAGCCGGTCCGAAATGACTTCCAATAGTCATATCCACGCCCCGGTCCGTTCATACAGACAGCCATGTTTGAAACAGACATGCTTCCACGCCGTGGTGAGATTGAGACTTTCGCGGCGAGAGCGCGAGAAATTATCCAGACCTTGTAGCTATCGTCGGCCGACCTTATCACCTTCTGCACAAGCTCCTGGACCCGAGTTTTCATCTTGAGTCCTTAGCAACCTCTGAGGCCACTGGCAGGCGGATATGATCTATGTCATAATGAGAGCAGGAGGCGAGTCCCGATGGCCATAGCCACCGTTCGCACCGCGACCCGCCAGGCTCCGCTGAGCGGCGCCGCTCTGCGGCGCGCGCGCGAATTGCTCCGGCTGTCCCAGACGGCCGCGGGCAGGGTCCTGGGAGGTGTGCGGCAGGAAACTGTCAGCCGGTGGGAGCACCGGCCGAGGCTCCGCATCCGGC
>JACQTN010000066.1 GCA_016210785.1 Armatimonadota bacterium | reverse complement strand
GGGTTCGTGGGGGAGGCGAAGGGCCTCCCCCGGTCGGAAACAAAACGAAGGCTGGAGTGGCGCAAAGTCACTCCAGCCAACCTTATGGCTTAACGCTGCCGAAGCAGGCGGGACGAGTTGGCCAGGATCCCGATGTCGGGCAGAGACTGGGCCGCGGCCGCGAAGACGGGTGGCAGGAAACCCAGAGCCGCCAGCGACAGACCGGCGAGATTGAACACCGTCGTAAACGCGATGTTCATCTTCACCACGGCCATCGTCCGGCGGGCGATGCGGAAGACCTCCGGGACGAGCATCCAGTCCTCCCGCATCAGCGCCACGTGTCCAGCCTCCATGGCGACGTCGCTGCCGCGGACGCCCATGGCGATGCCCACGTCGGCCTGGGCCAGCGCCGGCGCATCGTTCACGCCGTCGCCCACCATGACGACGCCGTGGCCCTTTCGCTGGAACTCCTTGACCACGGCGATCTTCTCCTCGGGCAGCAGGCCGGCCCGGTACCGCACCCCCAGAGTCCCGGCCACGACCGCGGCGGTGCGCTCGTTGTCCCCGGTCAAGACTTCGATGTGCCGGATGCCGAGCGCGCGCACGGCGGCCAGGGCGGCCGGCACCTCCTCCCGCAGCGTGTCGGCTACGGCCAGGAGTCCGACGGGTGCCCCGTCGCACGCCACGCACAGCACCGTCTTGCCCTGTGTCTCCAGGCCGCCGAGCGCGGGGTGGGTGGAGACTCCCGGAACCATCCGGGAGCTCCCCACGGTGACCGTGTGCCCGTTGACCCGGGCGCGCACGCCCAGGCCCGGGACCGCCTCAAACTGGGCGGGCTCGTGAAGAGCAAGACCCCGCCCGCGGGCGGCGGTCCGCACCGCTTCCGCCAGGGGATGCTCCGAGTACCGCTCCGCGGAAGCGGCCAGGGCGAGCACCGCATCTTCCGTGGTGCCGTCAAGGGGCAGCACGTCTGTGATCTGCGGCCGCCCCAGGGTCAGCGTGCCGGTCTTGTCGATCAGGAGGATGTCGGCGCGGGCCAGGGATTCCAGGTATTTGCCACCCTTGATGAGCAGCCCCCGTCTGGCCGCGGCGCCGACAGAGGCCAGCATCGCGATCGGCGTCGCCAGCGCAAACGAACAGGAACACGCCACCACGAGCACCGCGGCGGTGGCGAGCGGATCGCGGCGGATCAAGAAGGTGAGCGCCGCAATGCTCCCCACGGCCGGGAGGTAATAGGCCGAGAACCTGTCCGCGGCCCGCTGCACCTCCGCCCGATGCGCCTCTGCCTCCTCCACCATCCTCACCACGCGGCCGAAAGTCGTGTCGGGACCCACGTGCGTGGCGCGGACGCGCAGGCTGCCGAGGCGCGCCATCGTGGCGGCGAACACCCGGGCGCCCGGGCCGGCCTCGGCGGGCAGTGACTCGCCGGTCACAGCCGCCTGGTCCACCGTGGCGTGTCCGGCGATCACCTCGCCGTCCACGGGGATCTTCTCGCCGGGGCGGACAACGACCACGTCACCCACGCGCACCTCCGCCAGCGGGACCTCGCATTCCCGGCCGTCCCGCTCCACGCGGGCCTTCTGGGGAGCCAGCAGCGTGAGGTCTTTCACAGCACGACGGGCGCGCTCGGTCGTGAACCGCTCGGTATAATCACCGACGCGCATGAAGAAGGCCACGATCGCGGCGGTCGTCCACTCGCCGATCGCCAGCGCGGCCAGGACGCCCACGGTCATCAGCGTGTGGGCGATGACCTGCCTGTTCGCGGTGGCCCGGATGACCTTGAGGAACACGGGGTAGCCGGTCAGCACCACGGCGGCCAGGCCCACGGTGGGCGGCACGCGCCGGGTGATGGCCCGGAACAGTCCCAGCCACTCGCCCGCCACGACTACCAGCAGCACGGCGCCGAAGACCATGCCGAGCACCGTCAGGATCGGGCGCTGGAAGTCGCCGAGCGAGCGCGGACCGCCGGCCGCCGTGCCGGAGGCGGAGACGGTGTATCCCGCGCCTTCCACCGCCCCGCGAATGGCCTGCAGATCGACCCGTGCGGGCTCGAGCCGGATCACCGCCTTCTCTGACGACAGCCTGACGTCGACCGACTCCACGCCGGGCAGGGCGGCGATGGCGCGCTGCACGCGCAGCGCGCACTCCGCGCAGTCCATCCCCCGGACGGGCACTTCAACGGTCTGTCGGACGGGCATCCCTGATCACCATGGGCTACCACGCCGCTTCGGCGCGGATGAACTCCTTGACGCCTTCGGGTCCGCGGACCAATAGCCAGATCGGGCCGGCGAAGGGTTCGAACTTCAACGCTCGCCTCTCTTGGGCCCGCGGTTTCGCCCGGTTCCCGCCAGATCGTAGCGGGTGCAGGCGTAGACGCCCTTCGCCACGTCGGCCAGCAGCTCATCGGCCAGGCGCAGGAGTGCGGCCACCCTCTTGTCGCTGGGATGGTAGCGAACATGCCGGCCGTCCTGTTCGCGGACGACCAGGCCGCAGTCGTGGAGGCAGCTCAGGTGGTTGGAGACGTTGGACTGGCTGAGCCCCGTGGCTTCCACGATCTCCGTCACGGTCAGGGGGCCGGCGCGCAGCGTCTCCAGGATGGCCAGCCGCGAGGGATCGGCGAAGCCCCGGAAGAGCTTGGCCTTGAGGCCGATTGCGCGCGGGTTGGCGGTCATCAGCATGCGCCGATCCTCCTTTAGATAATCATATTACCATTCGATGATATTTTACGCTCAGGCCGGGCACGCGTCAATGGCGGCCGGGGATGGGTCAAAGGCGACGCATGCCCCGTCGCGCGGGGAGCGGCGGGCGAGAGGGTTGACAGGGGTCCGGCCGGTGGCGTAGGGTCGAGGCATACGCGTGTCCGTCGACAAACATGCCCGTCGAGAGGTGCCCGTGGACACCGGCGTGATGCTCAAGGGACTCGTCATCGGCTTCTCCATCGCGGCGCCCGTGGGACCGATCGGGGTCCTGTGTATCCGCCGCACCCTGGCCGACGGCCGCGCGTGCGGGCTGGCCACCGGGCTCGGCGCGGCCACCGCCGACGCCCTCTACGGCAGCATCGCCGGGTTCGGCCTGGCCTTCGTGTCGGGGTTCCTGGTCGGCCAGGCGCCGTGGCTGCGCCTTTCTGGCGGGGCGTTCCTCTGTTATCTGGGCATCAAAACCTTTCTGGCCGCCCCCGCGGAGCGCGCCGCCGCCGCGGCGGGGAACACGCTGCTGGCCGCCTACGCGTCCGCCCTCGTCCTGACCCTGACCAACCCGATGACGATCCTCTCCTTCGCGGCGATCTTCGCCGGGCTCGGCGTCGCGGGGGAGGGGAGTTACGCCGCCGCGGCCACACTGGTGCTGGGTGTGTTTGCCGGGTCGGCGCTGTGGTGGGTGATCCTCAGCGGAGGCGTGGGCGTCTTCCGAGACCGGCTGGGCCCGCGGGGACTCCGGTGGCTCAACCGGATCTCTGGCGCCGTCATCGGC
The DNA here is from genome assembly GCA_016210785.1 of Armatimonadota bacterium. Lineage (GTDB taxonomy): Bacteria > Sysuimicrobiota > Sysuimicrobiia > Sysuimicrobiales > JACQTN01 > JACQTN01. The sequence continues at coordinate 10,730 of JACQTN010000066.1, read as the reverse complement.
GGCTTCGGCGTGCTGGCGCTCCTCCGCTTCGGCCGGTGAGTCGCCGCTCGGGGGCTATTCCCGCGTGTCTGCTCCTTGCCGGTCCGCGCCTCGGTCCTCGACCCCGAGCAGGTTCCGCTCGCGGAGCAAACGCTCGATCACTCCGTGCAGGACGTCGCGCGCCCGCCGGAACGCCTGCAAGCGCGCGTCTTCGCTGCCGATCGCTGCGGCCGGGTCATCCACGCCGTAGTGCCGCCGCTCACTCGCGCCGGGGAAGGTCGGGCACGCTTCATTGGCGGCGTCGCAGACGGTGAGCACCAGGTCGAACGGCTGTCCCCAGAACTCCCGCAGCGATTTGGACCGGTGGTGCGAGATGTCGATGCCGATCTCCCCCATCGCCCGCACCGCCAGCGGGTGGAGACCCGCGGGCGCGGTCCCCGCGCTGTGGACCTCCACGCGGCCGCCGGCGAGGTGGCGGATCAATCCCTCGGCCATCTGCGAGCGGGCGGAATTCCCCGTGCACAGAACCAGGACGCGCATTATCGGATCACCCTGTTCTCTTCCATCGTGTCTTTTACCTTGACCCGGCCGCGCCGCGGGCCTATACTACGGTCGGACGTTACAACCGCATAAGCGCAGTGTTCCACAGGGTATTGGCGGAGGGGCTGACCGCCGCGGTCGGCCCCTTTGGTGTTGTGACCCATGCAGATTGATCACGCGCACCTGCTGAGTTTCCTTTTGCTGCTTGGCCTCATCATCGCCGCCGCCAAAGCGGCGGGATGGGCCAGCCTGCGCCTGGGGCAGCCCGCGGTGCTGGGGGAGATCCTGGCCGGCGTGCTCCTGGGCCCATCGCTGCTCAACGTGCTGGAGTGGCCTCTCTTCCGCGGCGCGGGCCTGGGCCCCGTGGTCGCGCACCTGGCGAACCTCGGGGTCCTCTTCCTCATGTTCATCGCCGGGCTGGAAACCGACCTGGGCCAGATGCGCCGGGTGGGCAGGGTGGCCGCCTACGCCGGAACCGCCGGCGTCTTCGTGCCGCTGGGGCTCGGGCTACTGGTGGCGCTGCCGTTTGGCTACGCGCTCCAGACGGGCGTCTTCTTCGGCATCGTGCTGGCGGCGACCAGCGTCAGCATCACCGTGCAGACGCTCATCGAGCTGGGGCAACTCGAGTCCAGGGAAGGGACCACGCTGCTGGCGGCCGCGGTGATCGACGACGTGATCGCCATCGTCGTGCTGTCTGTCTTCGTGGCGCTTGCCGGCGCTGGCGGCGGGGGCCTGGCGGGCGCGGGGATCGTCGCCGTCCGCATGGCGGCGTTCCTGGCCGCGGCCGTCGCGCTGGGGGCGTGGGGTCTGCGCCGCGCCCTCGTGCGGTCGCAGCGGGTGCCAGTGAGCGAGGGGTTGCTGGCCTTCACCGTGGTCGCGGTACTCCTCTACGCGTGGGGGGCTGAGGCGCTCGGCCACGTGGCCTCCATCACCGGCGCCTACATCGCGGGGGTGCTGGTGACGGAGGCGGGGTTCCGCGAGGAGATCGAGCACCGGCTGCGCGCGTTCACCTACGCCATCCTGGTGCCGGTGTTCTTCGTGAGCATCGGTCTCCAGACCGACATCCGGATGCTGGCGATGCGTGATCTTCCGTTCGCGGTGCTGGTGATTGTGGCCGCAGTGGCGGGGAAGGTGCTGGGGTGCGGCGGCGGCGCGCTGGCGGGCGGCTTCAGCCGCGCGGAGGCCCTGCGGGTCGGGGTGGGGATGGTGAGCCGCGGTGAGGTGGGGCTGATTGTGGCCGGAATCGGTCTTGGCTCCGGTCTGCTGGACGCGCGCGGGTTCGCCGTCGCGGTACTGATGGTGCTGGTGACGACGCTGCTCACGCCGGTGCTGTTGCGGGCGACCTTCCCGGGGCGTCCCCTCACGGAGGCCGAGGCGGTGGCCCGCGTCATGGGCGAGGAGGATGGGTGACGATCGGCTATAATGGCAGTACCCGGAGAGGACGGAGGAATCCATGGGACGCGCCGCCGTAGCAGGCATTGCCGCCATCATGATCGTCGCGCTGGCGGGGACGTTTCTCTGGTTCCGCGCGCGATGGCGAGACCAGGCGTCCCGGTCACCCTATGCGGGACAGCTCGACAGCCCCATCCGCGGCCTGAGCCCGCAGGAGGTCGACGACCTTCGCGGCGGGCGCGGAGCGGGCTTCGCCCGCACGGCGGAGTTGAACGGCTACCCTGGGCCGCGGCACGTGCTGGACCTTCGGGCGCAGATGCAGCTCGCGCCCGCGCAGGTGCGCCGGACCGAGGCGATCTTTGCAGAGATGGAGGCGGAGGCGAAGCGGGTGGGTGATGAGGTCCTCCGTGTCGAAGCTCGTCTCAGCGACGCGTTTGCCCGCGGCGCGGCGTCCTCCGCGGACGTGGAGGCTCTGACCGGAGACGCAGGCCGCCTGTACGGTCAGCTTCGCGCCGTGCACCTGCGGGCGCACCTCCAGATGAAGGCGGTGCTCTCGGCCGGGCAGGTGGCGCGTTACAACGAGTTCCGCGGTTACCGGTCCGCGGCGGCGCCCGGCGGCGGAGATCACCAGCACCGGACCCACTGAGGGCGAGGCGTGCGGTCCGCCACACGACGCCGCGTGGCGCTGCGGGGTGTAGTGCTGCTGGCGTTCGGCCTGCTCACCTTCGCGGTCGCCCCGCGGGGCGGCCCCGCGTCGGCGCAGGAGATCCTCCTGGTCATCCATGCCGACCCGCTCCTGGGATTCTCGATCGGTGTACCGCAGGACTGGGATCGCACCGTTTCCCCCGGCGGAACCATCGGGTTCACCGGCCCGCCGCTTCCCGATTCGGATTTCCGTCCCCGCTGTCTGGTGATCCCCGATACCGTGCCGGACGGCGTAGATCTGGCGGTCTTCGCGGAGGCGGGCGAACTGCTGCTGCGTGCCGCGCTCACGGACTACACGATCGTGCGGCGCCGCCCGCAAACCATCAACGGCGTGCCGGCGGTCGTCCGGCACTACACCTGGCGCACCGAGGGCGGGGCGAGGTTTTACGGGGTGCAGGCGCAGATGATCCGCGGCCGGCTGGCCTTCACGGTCCGCTGCATCACCCTCAACGACCGTCCCATCCTCTCGGCCCACCTGCCGCTTTTTGAGCGGATCCTGGAGAGCTTTCGCCTCACGCGATGACCGCCGCGATGCTCAGGCCCTCTGTTCCTGCCTGCGCAGCGCCCGGGTCAGCAGGAGCGCGATGATGGTGCCCGCCACCACCTGAACGACGTTGGCTGGGATCTCCGCGGCCGCCGCGGCCACGCCCAGCCCCAGCGCGAACGCTTCCGCCAGGAAGTAGCCGGCCACCATCACGGCGCCACCCGCCAGACACGCTGCCGCCCGGGCGGCCGTCTGCGTCTTCTCCCTCCCCAGCGTGCCGGCGACGTAGCCCTCCAGGCCCTTGATGATGAGTGTGGCAATAGCAAACTGCTGGTACCCGCCCAGCACGTCGGCCAGCGCCGACCCCAGCCCGCCCGCCACCAGGCCGAAGCGCGGACCGAACAGCAGTGCCGTCGTATAGATGAGCGCGTCGCCCAGGTTGAAGTACCCCTGCGTGGCTGGAATCGGTATGCGCAGGACCATCGTCGCCACCGTCACCAGGGCCAGGCAGAGTCCGCCCAGCGCAAGCTTGCGGGGATCGGTCACCGTCCACCTCCTCGTCGCAGTGACGTGATCAGACCCGCCGTCAGCGTAAGAGCCGGCGTGACGGGTGTACAGGTCCAATCGGCCCCTGCCATCGAGGCAGCCCCAACATCCAGTCGTCGCTTCCAGATCGCCCGGTAACCCACAATTCGCGCCCTCGTCCCGGCGTGGTCGCGGTGATGGTCTAGCGTGGGAGGTGGATCGACCGGCGACGATGACCACGCCACCAACATCGCTGAGGACGTCATCTACATGGTGCGCGGCGAGGACGTGCGGGAGCGGGGGGACAAGGAGCTGAAGAAAGGACTGCGGCTGCCGGGGCCCCGCAAGGGTTAGGGTGCCACCCAGACGGGCGCCGCCGGCGCGCACGCGGGCATTCTGTGGGCCCCGGGGGATACGGGGTCAGTCTCCGAGGCGAAGGGTCCCCAGCATCATCCTGAAGGCCGGGAGGTGGTCGCCGAAAACCTGTGATGACGCCGTGTATCCGATCCAGTAGAACCAGATGCCGTGCTCCACGATGTACTGCTCCTGTCGGACCGTCTCCTCGCGCCGGATGAATCTGGACCGGAGCCGTACTCCCCGTTTGCCGGCCACGGTGACCTGCTCCTGCGCGATCAGTTGAGCGCCGGGACGCCCGGCCAGTGCCCGTGTGAACTCGATCACCTCGCCCTCCAGCGTCCTGCCCTTCCCGCGGCCGTCGAATCTGACGCGCACCTCTGCCTGGCATCCCCGGGGGCCCCTGGGGGCGAAGGAAATCGCGTGGCTGCCTTCCGCCTCAGGGGCCCAGTCGGACGGGAATTCGAAGGAGATCGCAAACCTGGGATTGGCGTACTGACGGGTGCCCACGGCCGTCGCCGCGTCGCCCGGCACGGCCAGCGCACCGAGCAACGCCAGTACTACCGGGACGATGTGCAGTGAACGCATGAGAACTCCTCCTCGGCGCCGCCTCTCAGGGCGCCAATCTGAGCACGTCAAGTTCGTGCTCGATCCGCCTTTTCAGGTCGCCAGCGCCGCTTGTCTCGTCGATGTCGCCGATGATCTTTCGGCATAGCGGACACAGCGCGTGAACCTGTTGCCGGATGTACCGCGGGGTGAGGGTGCCGCGCTCGACCTCCTCGAGACGGCGGTCCAGTTGCTCAATCCGATGCCAGATCTCAGCCGGCTGGGGGATCTCGGATTGCTCTTCTCCGCGCGTGATCTCCCTGCCGCACAGCGGGCAGGTCTCACCGCCCGTGGCAGCAGCACGCAAGCCCTCCGGCCGGGAGGCGGGCGGCATCTCCTGGTGGTCCGCGGGCTCGGCCTGGTCCGCGGAAGGAGCGGCTGCCGGCGGCGTGTCGTCGTGCGTGTGGACCGGATAGGCCACATCCGTCGCCACCACGCGCGGGATGTCCTGGAGAGCCAGCTTGAAGATCACCGAGGAGTTGTGATGCAGCGCCTGCTCCAGGAAGTTGTCCATGATGATCTGCCCCATGATCACGTGGATGTAGGCGTCGGGGTGGCGGGCGCGCAGGTTTTCCAGGTACTCCCGGATCGGCGTGACCAGGTCGCGGTAGGGGGAGAGGAGGACGACCAGCCTGCCGTCGGGGACATACTGCTCCCATTTGCGCTGGACCTCGGCAGCCTTCTGCTCGTCCACGGCCACGTGCACGCCCCACCACTGCCCGCCCAGCGACCGCGCGAATCGAATCTGGCGCAGATTGGCCGCGTGCATGTCCGAGATCAGCACCACGTGGAGCACGGGAGCCGGCTCAAACGGAATCCGGACCGCGCTCGCACTGAGTTGGTGCCGGACGGCCTGGTAGTGGTGGTGGATCCGGAAGAACACCCAGACCAGTCCGGGGATCACAATGACCACGATCCAGGCGCCCTGCGTGAACTTGGTGACGGCCAGCACGAGCATGACCGCGGTGGTCAGCGTCGCGCCCACCGCGTTCACCGCCTGCTTGACCCGCCAGCGCGGCTCGTGCCGGAGAACGGTCCCGTGCGTTTCAACCTCCTCGCCGGGCCGCAGGCGGCCGACCTTCCGCCACCGCACCACCATGCCGGCCTGCGACATGGTGAATGAGAGAAACACTCCGATGGCGTACAGCGGGATGAGCTGCGTCACCCGGGCGCTGAACGCGACGACGAGCAGGGAAGCCAGGCCCGCCAGGACCACGATCCCCCAGGAGAAGACGAGCCGGCTTCCCCGGTAGGTCAGCTGCCGGGGCAGAAACCCGTCTCCCGCGTGCAGCGCCGCGAGGCGCGGGAAGTCGGCGAACGACGTGTTCGCGGCCAGGATCAGGATGATGGAGGTGGCCGCCAGCGTCAGCAGATAGAGGCCGCCGGGGCCATAGATTGTCCTGGCCAACTGGGAGATGACCGTCTCGTGATCGCTCGGCAGCGCGTGCATGCGGTTGGCCAGCACCGTGATGCTCAGGAACATCACGCCCAACAGCGCGGCCATCCAGGCCATCGTGGCCGCCGCATTCCGGCTCTTCGGCTCCCGGAAGGCGGTGATGCCGTTGCTGATGGCCTCCGTGCCCGTGACGGCGACAGAGCCGCTGCTGAACGCCCGCAGCGCGAGGAAGAGAGTCAGTGGCTGTGATGCCTCGATCTCCATCCGCACACCGCTGACCTGCGGCAGCGTACCCGTCGCCAGGCGGTAGAAGCCGAGGGCGAGCATTCCCAGCATCATCAGAATGAAGTAGTAGGCGGGGAAGGCAAAGAACGTGCCGGACTCCCGCACCCCCCTGAGGTTGATGAGCATCATCAGGAAGATGGCGCCCACCGCGAGTTGCACGCGCCAGGGAGCCAGTGCGGGAAAGGCCGACACGATCTGGGCGACGCCCGAGGCAATGCTGACGGAGACAGTGAGGATGTAGTCCGTGAGCAGCGCGGCGCCGGCGGTCTGGGCCGCGGACTCGCCGAGGTTGTCCCTGGCTACGATGGAGGCGCCGCCGCCACAGGGATACGCGACGATCGTCTGCCGGGAGGAGACCGTCAGGACGACCGGGAGCGCGCTGATCGCCATCGCAATCGGGATGGAGAGGCCGAAGTAGGCCGCCCCGGCAACCGCCAGGATGAACAGGATCTCCTCGGTGGCGTACGCGACCGAGGACATCGCGTCGGAAGCGAAGACCGCCAGCCCGACGACCTTGCCGACCGTCTGGCGCGGCACCTCGCTGGTGGCCAGCGGAGGTCCCAGGAGGAAGCGCCGGAGCGAGGACGTCGACGCCTGTGCTGCCATGGCCAAAGGCTCCTCGGGTGCGGATGCATCCGCGGCCCCACGGAACCATACCAGATGCCGGCTAAAGGAGTCCTTAGAGGTGAGAGGGGGGATCCTAAAGATGTGCTAAGGGTTCGAGGCAGGAGCGCGGATCGAGGTCAGACCGGCGCGCAGAACCGGTAGCCGACGCCGGGCTCCGTGAGGATGTACCTCGGCCGGGCCGGGTCGGGCTCCAACTTGTGGCGGAGCTGGCTCATGAACACGTGGAGGTACTGCGTCTCGGCGGCGTAATCGGCGCCCCATACCTGCTGCAGCAGCATCCGGTGAGTCACGACCTTGCCGGCGTGGTGCACCAGGTATTTCAGGACCTCATACTCGGTAGGGGTGAGGTGGACTTCAGTGCCTCCGCGCGCGACCAGACGCCGGTCCAGATCCACGCGGAGATCGCCCACCTCCACCACGGGAGCAACGGGCTGCTGGGCGACGTGGCGGAGGGCGACGCGGATGCGGGCGAGGAGTTCGGCGGTGCCGAAGGGCTTGGTGATGTAGTCATCCACGCCTTCGTCGAGGGCCTGGACCTTCTGTCGCTCCTCCCCGCGCACGGAGAGGACCAGAATGGGCACACCGGACTGTTCGCGGATGCGCCGGGCCACAGCGAGGCCGTCCATGTCGGGGAGCATCAGATCGAGCAAGATCACGTCGGGCCGCCACTTGAGCGCGGCGAGGGCCTCCTCGCCGGTATCGACGCCGCGGACCTCATAGCCGTGGGCCTCCAGGGCCCGGCGTAGGGCGCGGCGGATCTGGCGCTCGTCGTCCACCACGAGGATCCGCGCGCCGCTCATGGGGTCACCGCGGAGGGCCGCTCCCCCACCGGGGCCGGCGGTTCTTCCAGCGGCAGCGAGAACGCGAAACGCGCACCCGGCTCGCCGGGGCGCTCCAGCCCGATGCGGCCGCCGTGCGCCTCGACCAGGCCGTTGCAGATCGCCAGTCCCAGCCCCATCCCGCGTCGGCGTTCCTCCAGGGTGTGGAAGCGGTCGAAGATCCGCGCGGCCGCCTCGACGGGAATCGGGGGACCCTGGTTCTCCACCTGAACGATCACGTCAGAGTCCTGGCGTCTGGCGCTCACCCGGATCTCCGTCCCTTCGGGAGAGTTGCGCGCGCTGTTGTCGAGCAGGTTCACCAGGACGTCCTCGATCTGGGTGAAGTCGAGCGGGACCAGGGGCAGGTCTGCAGGGAGATCTACCACGACCGGGTGCTCCCGGAGCCTGTCGTGCAGATGGTCCGCCGCCCGGGCAATCACCTCGCGGAGGTCGCGCCACTCCTTCACCGGGTGCAGCGCCCCGGCCTCGATACGCGAGAGGTCCAGCAGGTTGCCAACAAGACGCGAGAGGCGCGCTGCCTCGGCATCGATCATCTCCAGCAACTCGCGCCTGGCATCCTCGTCCCAGTGGCCACCCTCCTGAAGGAGCGCGGTCGACGCCGTGCGGATGGTGGACAGGGGCGTGCGGAGGTCGTGGGAGACCGCGGATAGCAGGACGGACTTCAGCTCGTCGGTCTTGCGCAGGATCTCGGCCTCGGCTGCCTCCTGCTGCAGGCGGAGCCGTTCGATTACCGCGGCGAGTTGCTGGGCGAATGTGCGGAGGAGCCGCTGCGTAGCCTCGGGCAGCCGCGTCGCGCCCTCCGTCGGACGGACGAGCAGCACACCCAGGGTTTTCTCTCCCACCGCGAGCGGGAGCGTGAAGCCCGCTTCATCCTCGAGCGCCTCGCGCGTGGTGAAGGCACGGCCGGCCAGGTCCGGGACCGCCGGGGTGTCTCCCCTGCCCGGACCGCCCGGCACGGCGCGCGTATGGAGGTGCAAGTTGCCCGCATCATCCGCCAGGTAGATCGCGCACTCCCGCGCCGCCAGGAGTTCGACCACGCGGGAGGCCGCGGCCCGGAAGACCTCCTGGGACTGTGTCGAGACGCTGACGGTGCCGCTCAGCGCGTGGAGCGTGGAAGCCTCCCAGGCCTGCCGGCGTGCGTCGGCCTCGCGCTCACGCAACCGGGCCGCCAGGCGGCTGGTCATCTCGGCGACGGCCAGGAGCGCCAGCAGGGTGATAATGTCCTGTGTTGAGGCCACCACGAACGTATAGTAGGGGACGGTGAAGAAGAAGTTCACGGCGAGGAAGGACAGGACGCTGATGGTGATGCTGGGCCCGCGTCCCCACCAGACCGCGCTCGAGAACACCACCAGGAGATAGATCAGCGTAACGGTCGCGAGCCCGAGAAAGGAGCGCAGCGCGACCAGGGCGACGGTGACCGCGGCGAACAGGGCAAAGGCGATCCCGTAGATCTTGCCGCCTGCATCTGGCCTCGCCGCGCTAATGGTTGGTCACCTCGATGTAGAAGCTCCGCCGGTCGGGCGGTCCGCCATAATTCTACAGCCGGTGTGGGTGAACTCCAGGAATGGCGGCTCGCGTGCGGCGCGCGCAAGCCAGACACCGTAGGTGATGTTGGCGCCCACGGCGGTAATCGCCAGAAAGAACGATGTGCACGAACTTCAACAGGACGTAAGGCGTCATCGTCGATTCCTCAGCGGTTACGTTCTCGCGGCGTCATTTTCGCCGATGCGGTAGGGCGGCGCAGGCTCGTCACCACGCGGGGTGCGTCAGGCCAGCGGCGCGTCTTTGGCGGTTCCCGGGGAACGCCGGCCGATCTCAGAGCGTGCCCAGGTCGATGCGGCGGGCCACGAAGTTGGTGTAGACTTCCCCGCGGCGGAAAAACGCGTTGTCCAGCACGCGCAGGTGCAGGGGGATGGTGGTCTTCACGCCGGCAATCTCGAACTCCCGCAGGGCCCGCCGCATGCGGTTGATGGCTTCCTCCCGGTCCCGGCCCCACGCCACCACCTTGGCGATCAGCGAGTCGTAGTAGGGCGGGATGGTGTAGCCCGGGTAGACGTGCGTGTCCACCCGGATGCCGGGGCCGCCCGGCGGGATGAAGGCGTGCACGGGGCCGGGGGAGGGGCGGAAGTCCTGGCGCGGGTCCTCGGCGTTGATGCGGCACTCGATGGCGTGGCCGTGGAAGGCCACGTCCTTCTGGGCGATGCTGAGGCGCTCCCCGGCGGCGATCTGGATCTGCGCCTGCACCAGGTCGATGCCGGTGACCATCTCCGTGGCCGGGTGCTCCACCTGGATGCGCGTGTTCATCTCCATGAAGTAGAAGTTCTCGTCCTTGTCCACCAGGAACTCCACGGTGCCCGCGTTGACGTAGCCGATGGCCTGCGCCGCCCGCACCGCGGCCCGGCCCAGGGCGTGCCGCAGGCGCTCCCGCACCCGCGGTCCCGGGGTCTCCTCGATCAGCTTCTGGTGCCGGCGCTGGATGGAGCAGTCGCGCTCGCCCAGGTGGATGACGGTGCCCTTGCCGTCGGCCAGGATCTGCACCTCCACGTGCCGCGGCTCTTCCACGTACTTCTCGATGTACACCTCACCGCTGCCGAAGGCGGCCTCCGCTTCCGCCTGCGCCGCCTGCAGCGACCGGCGCAGGTCGTCGCGGGTGTGCACGAGCCGCATCCCGCGCCCGCCGCCGCCCGCGGAGGCTTTGACGATGAGCGGGAACCCGATCCGCTGCGCGATCGCGAGCGCCTCGTTCTCGTTGCGGATCGTGCCGTCGCTGCCCGGGATGACCGGGACGCCGGCGGATTGCATCCGCTCCCGCGCCTGGGACTTGTTCCCCATCGCGGCCATCGCCTGGGGGGTGGGTCCCACGAAGGTGATGTTCACGTCCTGACAGATCTCGGAGAAATGCGGATTCTCCGCGAGGAACCCGTAGCCGGGGTGGATGGCGTCCACGCCCAGCAGCTCCGCCGTGCTCATGATGTTGGGGATGTTGAGGTAGGACTCC
>JACQTN010000073.1 GCA_016210785.1 Armatimonadota bacterium | reverse complement strand
GGGTGAGGGGGGAGACCATGCCGGAGATGCGCCTCATCGACGCCATCAACCGCGCGCTCCACGAGGAGATGGAGCGCGACGAGCGTGTCCTGGTGCTGGGCGAGGACGTGGGCAAGAAGGGCGGCGTCTTTGGCACCACGGAGGGGTTGTACGACCGCTTCGGGGAGGAGCGCGTGATCGACACGCCGCTGGCGGAGTCGTGTATCGTCGGCGTCTCGGTGGGCATGGCCGCCAACGGCCTGCTGCCGGTGGCGGAGATCCAGTTTGCCGACTTCATCCACCCCGCCTTCAACCAGATTCTCAGCGAGGTGGCCCGGATGCGCTACCGCAGCAACGGTGCCTTCGGGTGTCCCATGGTGATCCGGTCGCCGTACGGGGGCGGCGTGCACGGCGCGCTCTACCACTCCCAGAGCGTGGAGGCATTCTACACCCACGTGCCCGGGCTCAAGGTGGTCATCCCCTACACCCCTTCCGATGCCAAGGGACTGCTCAAGGCGGCCGTCCGCGATCCGGACCCGGTGCTCTTCTTTGAGCACAAGAAGCTCTACCGCATGGTGCGCGGCGACGTGCCGGACGGCGATTACGTGGTGCCCATCGGCCGGGCCGCGGTGCGGCGGGAGGGACGCGACCTGTCGGTCTTCGCCTACGGCCTCATGCTGCAGGAGGCCCTGGCCGCCGCCGACGAGGTGAGCCGGGAGGGCGTCGAGGCGGAGGTGGTCGATCTGCGCACGCTGCGGCCGCTGGACGAGGAGACCATCCTGGCGTCGGTGGAGAGGACCAGCAAGGCCCTGATCGTCTACGAGGACAACCGGTTCATGGGCTACGGCGCGGAGGTGGCTGCGCTCATCGCGGAGAAGGCCTTCGAGCACCTGGACGGTCCCGTCATGCGCGTGGGCGGCCCGGAGGTGCCGGGCGTGCCCTACGCGGCGCCGCTGGAGGAATGGTTTATGGTGAACGCGGCGCAGATCGCGCAGGCCATGCGCACCCTTGCGGCGTACTAATGTTAGCGGATTGTGGATGGGTGCTTCATTCATGCGCAGGCCCAGCTTGGCTGAGGCCGAGCATCAGCAATGTTCCGGACTCCACACCGTCGCGGGTGGGGGGTGATGGGGGCGACGAAGAGTCGCCCCCGTCCGGACACATGGTGAAGGATGGAATGGCGTAAAGCCATTCCATCCAACCTTCCGGGGCTAGCCTCTGGCAGCCTGAGGAATCATGCCCACCGAGATCAGACTTCCCAAGCTGGGCGAAAGCGTCTTCGAGGGGACCATCGAGCGCTGGCTGAAGAAGCCCGGCGACGCGGTGCAACTGTACGAGCCGCTGGCGGAGGTGGTCACCGACAAGGTGACCGTGGAGATGCCGAGCCCCGTGGCCGGGGTGCTCACCCAGATCCTCGTGGAGGAGGGCAAGACGGTTCCCGCGGGCACGCCCATCGCCCTCATCGAGGCGAAGGATGCCGCGGCCGCGACGGCGAGGTCTGCCACGGGCACGGCGGCAGAGCCGTCCGCGGTGCCGCCGAAGCCGGCGGCAGGCGAGGCCGTGGGCGGCAGGCAGGACGGCGGCCCGCGCCTCTCGCCGTTGGTGCGCCGCCTGGCGGAAGAACACGGGTTGGCGCCGGGCGAGGTTGCGCGGATCCCGGGCACCGGCGCGGGCGGCCGCATTACCAAGGACGATGTGCTGAGGTTTGTGGGCGAGAGGCGGGCCGCGCCCGCGGCGGCGGTCCCGCCCGGCGCGGCTGAGCCGGCAGCGTCCGGGCCCGCCGCGCCGGCCAGGGCGCCCGGCGTCCCGGCCGGCGCGCCCCCCGCGCCCACATCCCCGGCGAGGCCCGCCGGCGCGCGCGGCGACCGGGTCATGCGCCTCGGCGCCGTGCGCCGCACCATCGCGGATCGCATGGGGCGCAGCAAGCGCGAGATCCCGCACGCCTACGGTGTCATCGAAGTGGACATGACCGAGGTGGTGCGGTGGCGCGAGGCGCACAAGCAGGAGTGGCGCGCCCTCGAGGGCGCGAACCTCACCTACACGGCGCTCATGATCCGCGCGGTGGTCGAGGCCTTGAAGGCCTTCCCCATCGTCAACTCCACGTGGACCGACGGGGGGGTTCTCCTGCGCGGGGCCATCAACATCGGCGTCGGCGTGGCGGTGGAGGACGGCTTGGTGGTGCCGGTGCTCAAGCAGGCCGACGGGAAGAGCCTGGTGGGCATCGCGCGGGAACTGGAGGATCTCAGCGGCCGGGCGCGCGCCAACAAGCTGACCCTGGACGACGTGCAGGGCGGGACTTTCACCATCACGAACCCGGGGGTGTTCGGGTCAATCTGGTCGATGCCCATCGTGGTGCCGGGGCAGGCGGCGATCCTGGCGGTGGACGCCATCGTCAAGCGGCCGGTCGTGCGCCACGACGCTATCGCGATCCGGGACGTGATGCACCTCGGCCTCTCCTTCGACCACCGGATCTTCGACGGGGCGACGGCCGTGCAGTTCCTCAACCGCATCAAGGACAAAATGGAGAACTTCCGAGCGGCCGATTCCGCCCTCAGCGACTTCTGATGGAGCGACAGCATCTGCCCCCCTGGTTCAAGGTCCGGATCCCCGGCGGCCCCAACTACGGGGACCTCGTCAGGACCATGCGCGGCCTCGGCCTCCACACCGTCTGCGAGGAGGCGAAGTGCCCCAACATCGGCGACTGCTGGGAGCGCCGCACCGCCACCTTCCTCATCCTGGGCAACATCTGCACGCGGAACTGCGCCTACTGCGCCATCGCCCACGGGATGCCCACGGAGCTGGACCGGGAGGAGCCATCGCGGGTGGCGGAGGCCGCGGCGGCCATGCGGCTGCGACACGCCGTGATCACCTCCGTGAACCGGGACGACCTGATCGACGGCGGCGCCGCCATCTACGCGGAGACGATCCGCCAGATCCGGGCGCGCATGCC
>JACQTN010000072.1 GCA_016210785.1 Armatimonadota bacterium | reverse complement strand
TCTGGAGCCCGATCACGGTCACCACCGGCAGCGCCGCGTTCTTCAGGCTATGCCGCCAGATGACCACCCGCTCGGACAGTCCCTTGGCACGGGCCGTGCGCACGTACTCCTTGCTGAAGACTTCGATGAGGCTGGACCGCAGCAGCCGCGCCGTGATGGAGCCGGAGTAGGCGCCCAGCGTCAGCGAAGGCAGGATGAGCCGCTCGATGCCGCCACGCCCCGACGCCGGAAGCCACTGCAGCCACACGGAGACCGTCAGGATGAGCACGATGCCCAGCCAGAAGACCGGCATGCTGTTGCCGGCCACCGCCGCCGCCGTGGACAGGCTGTCGTACGGCGTCCCGCGCTTGACCGCGGCGACGATGCCCACCGGGACGCCGATGAGCAGCGAGACGAGCAGCGCGGCGAAGGCCAGCTCCAGCGTGGCCGGGATCCGCTCCGCGACCAGCTCTCCCGCCGACTGGCGATGGCGGTAGGAGAACCCCAGGTCGCCTCGCACGGCGCGGCCGAGGTAGCGGGAGTACTGGACGTACACGGGACGGTCGAAGCCCATGGACCTGCGGAACGCCTCCACCGCCTCCTTGCTCATGTCCTCGGCGGGAATCAGCAGGGCCACGGGGTCCCCGGCCAGGAACATCAGGCCGAAGACGACGATGGAGACCCCCAGGATGACCAGGACCGACTGCAGCAGCCGCTGGAACACGTACCGGACCACGGCGAGTCTCCGTGCGTCGGGAGAGGGGACGCCCGGCTGGCGCCGGTTGCGCCGGCGCCGGCGTCACCCACAGAGAGGCGTGAGGGCGCCGGCCGGGCGCCCTCACGCCAGCGGAACCGTCCGCCCCTCTACTTCTTGTAGAGGAGGATCATGTCGTCAGGCCGGGGGGTGAAGTCCACCCAGTCCCGCGCCGCGTAGATGTTGACCAGGTGGTGCATGAAGAGCACCGGCGCCTCCTCCCGGATGATGGCCGCGGCCTTGTGGATCGCGTCGGTGCGCACCTTGGGGTCGACGCGGGTGCGGGCGACCTCCAGGAGGCGCTCCAGCTCCGGGTGCGTCCAGTACGGCCCCACGCCCCACGGCTGTCCCCTGGCGAACAGGCTGTTGTACACCTCGCCGGCGTCGTAGGGGCCCGCGAACGCGAACAGGTTCAACTGGGCGAACTTGAAGTCGAGTTGCGCCTTGGCGAAGACGCCCCACTCCATCGGCGTCAGCTTCGCCCGCACGCCGACTTTGGCGAACTGGGCCACGATGACCTCCGCGATCTCCTTGTCCAGGGTGTAGCGCCCCGCGGGTGTGTAGAAGGACAGCTCGAAGCCGTCCCTGTACCCGGCTTCGACCAGCAGTTTCTTCGCCCGCTCGAGATCAAACGGGTACGGCCTCATGTTGGGGTTGAAACCGAAGAAGATCGGGGCGACCACCTGGGCCTTGGACACCACGGCGTAGCCGCCCAGCAGGTTCTTGACGATGCTCTCCTTGTCCACGGCGTAGTTGAGCGCCTGCCGGACCGCCTTCTTGTCCAGCGGCGCCATATCCGGCCGCATGATCAGGAACATGGTGCGCAGCGTCGGCGTGGTGGACACCTTGATGCCGCGCTCCCGCGCCAGGGCCGCCGCCTGGTCGGGCACCACGAAGGGCACGATGTCCACCTCGCCGGTGCGCAGCAGCGAAACGCGGGTGGCATACTCGGGGATGGGCCGGAAGGTGATCTTCCGGAGGCGCGGCACGCCGCCCCAGTAGTTCGGGTTGGCCTCCCCCACGATCCGGGTGTCCTTCACCCACTCCCTGAAGATGTACGGACCGGTCCCCACCGGGTTCCGGGCGAATTCCTGCTCGCCCTTCTCCTTGAAGTACCGGGGCGGGATGATCGGCTGCCGGAAGACACGGGCGGTGGCCAGGACGGGGTCCGGCTTCTCGGTGATGAAGTGGACCGTGTGCTCGTCGACGGCCTTCACTTCCTTGATGGTGGCGATCTGACCCCGGCCGGGGATCTTGTTGTCCGGGTTGAGCACCCGGTCGAAGGTGAACTTCACCGCCTCGGCGTTCAGCGGCTCGCCGTTGTGGAACTTGACGTTCTTGCGGAGCTTGAACTCCCACGTGGTGTCGTTGATCGCCCGGTAGGACTCGGCCAGGTAGGGCTGGACTTTTCCGTCCGCCGTGCGCCACAGCAGGTAGTCGAAGAAGTAGTAGGAGACCAGCGTGTCGTTGGTCACGGTGACGCGGGCGGGATCGAGGGTGGTGGCGTCCGTGGTCAACACGATGACTGCTTCGGTCTTGGCGGGAGCCGCCGTGGACATCCCCGTCACGCCCAGGGCCGCTGTCAGCAGCACCAGCAGCATTACACCTCTGCGCATGATCCCTGCACCTCCTCACGCTGTCGTGTGTGCGTTCAACCTCCAGCCGTTGAGTCGCCCGTCCTGACCCGCCGGGCGTCTGCTTCTCCCTGCAAGGAGTTCCCTGGTCTGGCACCGCCTACTCAGCTTCTAAGCGCTCCGAGGCCAGGACGCCGGCATGGGCCATGTCCTGCGCGCCGCCGTTGTGGTAGTAGAGGTAGATCGTCACGTCACCCGGCTTCTTGTCCACGGCCCGGCACACGGCCTCCGTCAGCCGCTTCGCCAGCGTCCGTTTCTGCCCCGCGGTGGGCTCTCCCGTGATGTGGACGTGAAGGGTAGGCACGGCGTCACCTGGTCTGGGACTTGAGCTTCCCCCGCGCTTCCCTATCTGAGAGCATCTCGCCGCCCCGGGCCATGCTCTCGTAGCTCAGGATGCGGAATCTCACGCTGATATCTTCCGGGCTGGCGCCCAGGACCTCCACGCAGGCGTCGGTGAGCAGCCTGGCCAGCGCCCGCTTCTGGTCCAGCGTCCGGCGGTCGTTGATCTCCACGTAGAGGGTCACCGCCGGGTCATAGGGGGTCGTCACGAGGTCACACCTCCACACGTCCCGCCACGGCACGCTCCATATCAATTGTACTGCAATTGTGCTTCCACAGTCTCGCTCGCCGCCCCTCCACTGGCGCCAGTGGAGGGGACCGGCGTCCGGCCTCCCGGCGAGAGGAGGTGCCGCGCGGCTCACGAAGACAACCCCCCGTACGCGCTTCGAGGAGGGTAACCAATGGCTGTGGCTTCCGAGTCTTTCATCGTCCGATGCGGCACGCTCCTGGACGGCACCGGCGGCCGCCTGCGGGACATGGCGGTCACGGTGGCCGGGGGCCGGATCGCCGCCGTCACCCCGTGGAAGGAGGGCCGGCGCCCGGCCGGGGCACGCGTGGTGGACGCGGGCGGCCTGACCGTGCTGCCCGGCCTGTTCGACGCCCACGACCACCTGGCGTCCACGCCCGGACGCACCCTGGCCGAGAAGGCCGCCATGCCGCCGTCGCTGTTTGTCCTGCGCGTGGCGGAGGTGATGCGGGAGATGTTGCAGGCGGGCTTCACCACCGTACGGGACATGGGCGGGCTCGACCTGGGCATGAAGATGGCCGTGGAGGAGGGGCTGCTGGCGGGACCACGCGTCCTGGTCAGCCTGGCCATCATCACGCAGACCGCGGGGTTGTCCGACTACACCAATGCCGTCGGCTTCTCCACCGACGTGCTCCGGCTCCCGGGGACGCCCGCCGGGGTGTGCGACGGCGTGGAGCAGGTCCGGGCGATGACGCGCCGGCTCATCCGGGGCGGCGCGGACTTCATCAAGATCGCGACCACGGGCGGCATCAGCTCGCGCATCAGCGGCATCCTCACCCGCGAGTTCACCTTCGAGGAAGTGAAGGCAGTGGTGGACGAAGCGCGCGCGTTCGGCAAACCCGTGGCGGTGCACGCCTACGGCGGGGAGGGGTTGAAGAACGCCCTGCGCGCCGGCGTGCACTCCGTGGAGCACCTGGGCCCGCTGGACGACGACGACATCGCCACCATGGTCCGCCAGGGCACCTACCTGGTCCCCACCCTCACCAACATGTGGACCCGCCTGGAACTGGCGAAGGTCCCGGGCGTGCTGTCGCCCTACAACATCCAGAAGGCGCAGGAGCTGGCCCCGCTGCAGCGGGAGGTGTTTGGGCGGGCGTGCCGGGCGGGCGTGCGGATCGCCGCCGGCACCGACTCCCGCGGGCTGCGCAACGGCGGCAACGCCCGCGAGCTGAGCCTGCTGGTGCAGTACGGGATGACACCGATGGACGCCATCCGCGCGGCCACCTCGGTGGCCGCGGAGTGTTGCTCCATGCCGGACACCGGGCGGGTGGAGGCCGGGCAGCGCGCCGACCTGATCGCGGTGGATGGCGACCCGCTGCGGGACATCGAGACCTTCGAGGAGACGGAGCAGATCCGGCTCGTGGTGCGGGACGGGATCGTCTTCAAGGACCGCCTGGGCTGACGGCGCATGGACGAGTCAGGCAGGAGACTCCTGGTTGTCTTCCACCTCCGGGGGACGACCGCGTACATCGCGACTGCGCGGCAGGTGACGTGAGCCATGGGGCGCCGCCGCCTTCCAGAATTCAAGAGTGAGCGTGAGCTGGTCCGGTTTCTTGACGATCCCAGGGTGCATCTGTCGGCTTACGACCTCCGGACGATCGGAGAGCCAGCCGACGTTGACGTCGGCGAAGCTGCCCTGCAGCTTCAAGAAGAGGCCGAGTATGGGAAGGGGAAAAGACTCCGCCCCGTGACAATGCGCCTGGATGAACCCCTTGTTCGCGCCCTGAAGCGGATCGCCTCTCGCAAGGGAATTTCCTATCAGACGCTGTCCCGCATGTGGCTCAGGGAGCGCGCCATCGCGGAGTTGCGAGAGAACCTCGCCGAATATCTCCGCCCCTCTCCGCGTGCGGGGCTTCAGCGAGGACGTCGCTAGCGCCCCCTGGCGTCTTTCACAACTGGAGAAAAGGAAGCCCGCAAGAGGGGGACGAACCTGCTCCTGGCCATGGCAGTGACGGAACGCACCATCAAGCTCCAGACCGCACGATGGGCGTCGGTGGCGCTCATCCCGCTGGCCGCGCTCTTTCTGCTGGTCCGCTCCGTGGAGTACGACCTGGCGCTGGAAGTCCCGCTCGGCCACGTGATCATCGTGGGCGGCAGCAGCACCATGGGCGCTCTGCTGGCGCTCGTCGTCGGCCTGGTCGCCCACCGCGCCCACGACACGCG
>JACQTN010000609.1 GCA_016210785.1 Armatimonadota bacterium | reverse complement strand
TGTGGACCGACGCCTGCACCTCCCCCCAGTAGGCCCCTACGCCAGGCGGCTGATCCAGGTCCTGGATCACCATGACGCGCGGCGCGGGCATGGACGCGATGTGGTCCCAGTGCGCGAACCGCGAGGGGCCGCGGCCCTGGGGCGCGGGCATCTCCGCCTGGCAGGCGGCGGTGACGGCGTAGCCCACCATCGCGCCCAGCTCCGGAAACAGGCAGCGGATGCTGGAGTCCATGAACCCCCGGTTGCGGGGGCGCACGTTGAAGCGCTCGATGGCGTTGCTGAGGGTGGGGCTGGTGATGCGGCGGAGGGCGTCGAGCTGCTCTGGCGTCAACATGAGCATCACCGTGTCACCGTGATCTGGCCGCGTCCCGGCGCGCTAACCTCGCCGCGCTGCGGCCGGCTGAGGCAGCATCGCCAGGATCTCCGCGGTCGTGCGTACCATGGCGTAGCGCTGGTGCATCACGCGCAGGCTGTGCTCGTGCAGGGTCATGTCGGAGGTGCCGCAGGCGTCCGACGCCACCGCCACCGCGTAGCCCAGGTCGGCGCCGTGGCGCACCGTGCTCTCCACGCAGTAGGGCGTCCCCACGCCGGTGACGACCATGGTGTCGATGCGCATCCAGCGCAGCACCTGGTCCAGGGCGGTGCCGATGAAGCCGTCGGAGCCCAGCTTGTTGAACACCGGTTCGTCGGACCTCGGGGTTAATTCGTCGATGACACCGTGCTCGTGCTCGCCGACAGTGAAGGTGGTCTTGACGCCCGTGCGCTTCTGGGTCTCCAAGTCCATGCGGCGCCGCGGCGCGTACATGTCCGCGGCATCGGAGTAGAACGACCCGCACGTCAGGAAGATCACTCGCATCCCGAGCGCCCGGAAGCGTTCCAGCAGGCGGACGTTGTTGGGGATGAGGGTCGAGCGCGCGTACTGCTGGTACTCCTGATAGCTCTTCTCGGCCTGTCGCGCGTGCAGGGCGCTCAGCCCGGCGTTGGGGTAGAGGCCGGCCCGCTGCATGTCCACGATGATGAGGGCGGTGCGGTCGGGCGGCAGGTCGAACTCGGGCGAGGCGCGGAGATTGAACTCCCTGGTCACAGGTGAACCCTCCCGATGCGGGGTTCGGGATCGGGCGATCCCGGCACCAACACCAATTCGTGCGAAGGCGGGCGGGTCCTCCCGCGCCGCGCGCCTCCGCGGCGAACCGCGGTCGCGGGAGGACTCTGCCGGGCGCGGGCGAAGATACCTGACACCGCGCGCAAAGGACTTGGCCCGCACCGCGAGGAATCTACCCGCAGCGAGGTGCCCGCATGCGCATCATGGTCACCGGGGCCGGCGGCGCCATCGGACCCCACGTGGTGAATCGCCTGCTCGACCTCGAGATCCGGCCGGTGATCCTCGACGTCCGCTACCCGCGTCACTTCCTGCGGCGGTTCGGCGATCGGGCAGACCTCCTGCGCATCGACGTGCAGGACGGGGTGAGCGTGGCGGAGGCCGTGCGCGCCCACGAGATTGACACCATCATCCACATGGCGGCGCTGCAGGGGGAGGCCAACACCCACCGCGCCGCGGGCGTGCGGGTCAACATCCTGGGGCTCATCAACATGCTGGAGGCCGCCCGGGTGTTCGGCGTGAAGCGGTTCGTCTACTGCAGCACGCGTTCCGTCTATCCGGACTTCAAAGGCACGCCCTACGGCCATCCCACCTACAGGCCCGTGACCGAGGACATGCCTCTGGAGCCGGAGCGCCCCTACGACATCTGCAAGCACACGGGCGAGCGGTACGGGGCCTGGTACCGGGCGACCTTCGGGGTCGAGTTCGCCGCGCTGCGCTTTGCCATCCCGCTGTCGCCGGAGCGCTGTCTCGATATCAACCAGCGGGCAATCGGCATCATCCACGGCGTCGTGCGCAACGCCGTGGAGGGCCGGGAGACCGTCATCCCCCAGGGAGGTGATCAGCGCCTCGACCTGATCTACGTCAAGGATCTGGCCGGCGCCATCGTGAGCGCGGCCACGGCGCCCCGCCTGACCTACGACCGGTACAACATCGGCAGCGGGCAGGCGGTCTCCCTGAGGGAGTTTGGGGATGCAGTGCGTGGGGTCTTTCCGTCGGCCAGGATCGAGATCGGCCCGGGGCCGGAGTTCGCGCCGGGCCATTACTGCGTGTTCGACATCACGCGGGCGCGCGAGGACCTGGGGTTCGCGCCCCGCTACGGTTTGAGCGCCGCCGTGCAGGACGCGGCCGCCGAGTTGAAGGTGCTGCTGGAGGAGGGGGCCACGCTGTGAAGATCGACTACTACTACGAGTACCCCGTGGACGACCGGGTCAAGGGCGTCGTCATGGAGGTTCTGCAGAACCGTGTCCACTACGCGGGCAAGTACAGCGAGGGGCTGGAGCAGGGCATCGCCGACCTGTGCGGCGTGAAGCACGGCGTCGCCGCCAACTCCGGGTCCTCGTCGCTGCTGATGATCCTGCACGCCCTGGGCATCGGGCCGGGGGACGAGGTGATCATCCCCGCCAACACGTACGTGGCCAACGCGGAGTGCGTCATCGTGCGCGGGGCCCGGCCGGTCTTTGCCGACTGCACCGCCGACACCATGAACCTGGACCCCGCGGCGTTCGAGGCGGCCATCACGCCCCGCACCAAGGCCGTCATCGCCGTGCACAAGTATGGCCACCCCGTGGACATGGACCCCATCGTGGCGATTGCCCGCCGGCGCGGGATCAAGGTGATCGAGAACGGCTGCCACGCGCTCGGCGCCCTCTACAAGGGACGGCGCGTGGGCTCCCTCGGGGACTGCGGCTTCTTCGCCCTCAGCCACAAGCTCCTGTCGGTGTGCGGCATGGGTGGAGTCACGGTGACCGACGACAAGCGGCTGGCGACGCTCGTCACCCAACTGCGCCATCACGGCCGGCACGGCCTGCACGAGCACGAGTACGAGATGAACTGCGTCGGCTACAACATGCGCATCAACGAGATGCAGGCCGCCATCGGCTGCGTCCAGCTTCCGCTGCTGGACTCCTGGAACGCGCAGCGGCGCGAGAACGCCGCGGTGTACACCCGGCTGATCCGGGAGGCAGGCCTGCCCGTGACGCCGCCCGTGGCGAAGGACTACGCCTCCCACGTCTACCTGCACTACGTGGTGCGCGTGAAGGAGAGCCGCGACAGGCTGCTGCCGTTCATGAACGCCAATGGCGTCGAGGCCAAATGCCACTATCCGATCCCTCTGCACCAGCAGGGGCCCATCGTAGAGGCCGTGGGCCGGCAGGGGCCGTTCCCCGACGCGGAGCGGGCGTGCGCGGAGGTCATGTCGCTGCCCTGCGATCCCAACATGAATGAAGAGAAGATGCGCGCCGTCGTGGACACGATGCGCAGGTTCTTCGCCTAGCCAGTGAGGTTGGGTGGAGTGACTTTCCGCCACTCCACCCTTCACCATAGTGTCCGACGAGGGGAGGGCCTTCCCCTCCCCTCGATCCCCACCCGCGCTGGTCGGGGTTGCGAAACACGGTGATGCTCGGACTCGGCCAAGCCGGTCCTGCGCATGAATGAAGGATGAAAGCCGACACGGGATCGCGGCGTGGCGGGCGGGGTAAGGCGCGAGGAGCGGTACAGGACGACTGATGGGAGGAGTGAGAGAGATGCGGCGCACGACCGTGCTCGTGGTGTTGACGGCGCTGTTGCTGGCGGCCGGCCTCTGGTCCGGCGCCTCGGCGCAGCAGGCCGGGAGGTCCAACACGCTCAGGTTTGTCCTCAGCCAGAACCTGGTCACCCTGGATCCGGCCAACCTGGGATTTGCGGCCGACCGGGTGGTGGCCCAGAACGTCTTCAGCGGGCTGGTCACTTTCAAGCCCGGCACCGCCGAGGTCATTCCCGACCTGGCCACCCGCTACGAGGTCTCGCCCGACGGCAAGACCTACACCTTCTATCTGAGGAAGGGCGTCAAGTTCCACAAGGGGTACGGCGAGCTCACCTCGCGCGATGTCAAGTTTACCATCGAGCGCTACAAGGACCGCACCCAGTCGCGGCTGGTGGCGGACTACGCGCCCGTGGAGCGCGTGGAGACGCCTGACCCGTACACGGCGGTCTTCCGGCTGCGGACGCCCTTCGCCCCCTTGCTGAGCACGCTGGGCTGGCAGTCCGGGTTCATCATGAGCGAGAAGGCCGTCAGGGAGCTGGGCCGGGCGATCACCACCAACCCGGTGGGGACGGGGCCCTATGTCTTTGAGAGCTACGCGCCCGGCAACGAGGTGGTCCTCGGGGCCAACCGGGACTACTACGGGGGCGGCCCCAGGATCGAGAAGGTCGTCCTGAAGATCATCCCCGAGGAGATGGTGGGAATCCTGGCGCTGCAGCGCGGCGAGGTGGACATGATGCCGCTGCGCACCGTGGGCGCCTGGAAACTGCTCAAGTCCAGCCCGCGCTTCCAGGTGATCGAGGTACCCGGCATCTGGATGGACTACGTGATGTTCAACGTGACCAGGCCCCCGCTCAGCGACGTGAGGGTCAGGCGGGCCCTCGCCCACGCCGTCGACTGGAAGGCGATGGAGGAGTTCTACTCGGGGCTCGCGGAGCTGAACCCGTCCTTCCAGCCCAAGACCGTCTTCGGGTGGACGAAGGACGTGCCGACCTATCCCACCGATCTCAACAAGGCCAGGGCGCTGCTCGCCGAGGCGGGCCACGCCGGCGGCCTGGCGCTGGAGATCCAGTCGCGCAAAGAGTTGATGTTTGACCAGCTCGCCGTGCTGGTCAAGGACTGGTGGGCGAAGGCCGGCGTGCAGGGCACCATCCTGATCACCGATGCTGCGGGCGAACTGGCCAAGATCAACCCGCCCGCCCGCAACTACCAGGTCCACGTCCAGGGGCTATCCCGGCTGGACCCGGACCACTACTACGCGCCGTTCCTCCGCTCCGATTCCACCACCAACTACATGGGCTACGCCGGGGCCGACGACCTGATCGACGCCCAGCGCACGGCGCCCGATGCCAAAACGCGCCGTCAGGTCCTGCTGCAGTTGCAGCGGAAGATCGCGGAGGATCTCCCGGTGATCTCGCTTGGGACGCGCAAGTCGCTGGTCGTGGCCCGGCAGGGGGTCGCCGGCATCACCGCGATCTCGTACGCCGGCGTGGTGATCTTCCGGACCGCCCACTTTGCCGGCAACTGACGGGGCCCGCACCGCGCCGGCCTCTCGCGTCGGGGCGGGTGGACGCCGCGTCCACCCGCCCGCGTGACGAGACGGCGGGGGACGCAGGACCGTGCACGCGTACCTGGCGCGTCGCCTGCTTGGCAGCGTCGTCACCATCTGGATCATCGTCTCCGCGTCCTTCCTGATCATCCGGCTGGCGCCTGGGGATCCCGCGCAGATCTGGCTTGGCGATTACGCCACGCCCGACCTGCTCCAGGTCACCCGGGCCAGGATGGGACTGGACCGTCCCCTGCCCGTCCAATATCTCACCTACCTGGGAAGCGTCATGCGGGGCGACCTGGGCGAATCGCTCCGGAGCCGCAAGCCGGTGGCTGGAGAGATCAGGGACCAACTGCCCTACAGCCTGGACCTCATGGTGACGTCGACCCTGCTGTCGGTGGCCATCGGCCTCACCGCCGGCGTCATTGCCGCCGTGAAGCGCAACTCCATGGTAGACGTGCTGGCCATGTCGGTCGCGCTGTTCTTCCTGTCCATTCCCGCGTTCTGGCTGGGGCTGCTGCTGTTCATCCTGTTCTCCGCCCACCTGGAGTGGTTCCCCTTGATCGGCGCGGGCAACCGGGCCAGCCCGGCGAACCTGGCCTACCACCTGGTTCTCCCCACGCTGGCGCTGGGCAGCCGGATCGGCGCGGTAGTGGCCCGCATGACCCGCTCGTCGGTGATCGAGGCGCTGTCCGAGGACTTCGTGCGCCCCGCCCGCGCCAAGGGGCTCAGCGAGCCTCGCGTGTGGGTCAGGCACGCGCTGCGGAACGCCGCGACGCCCATCCTGAGCATCGTGGGGATCCAGGTCAACGCGCTGATGGGAGGCTCCGCCGTGGTAGAGGCCGTGTTCAGCCGGCCGGGGGTGGGCAACCTGCTCATCGTCGCCATCTCCACGCGGGACTACCCGATGGTCCAGGGGGCCATCTTTCTTATCGCCGTCGGGGTCGTGCTGGTGAACCTGCTGACCGATGTCGCCTACGGCCTGGCGGATCCTCGCATCCGGTACGCGTGAGGGAGCCGCCGCGTGATCCGCCGCCTGCTGCGAAACCGGTCCGCGGTGGTGGGCATGGCGCTGCTGAGCATCCCCATGCTGGCCGCCGCGCTCACTCCCGTGCTGACGACCGCCAATCCCTACACCACCAACATGACACGGCAGCTGACCCCGCCGGGCCGGCAGCACCCCTTCGGGACGGACCAGTTCGGCCGCGACGTCTACAGCCGCGTCCTGTGGGGCAGCCGCACCTCGCTGGCGGTGGCGGCGGCGTCCCTGCTGCTGGCCCTGACCTCCGGGACGCTCATGGGCGCGGCCGCGGGATACTTCGGCGGGATGGTGGACGACTCGCTGAACCGGGTGATCGATCTCCTGATGGCCTTTCCCATGATGATGCTGGCCATCATCGCCGTGGGCGTGCTGGGCGCCGGGCTGCTCAACGTGATTGTGGCGCTGGGCGTCTCCATGCTGCCGCGTTTTGCCCGGGTGGTGCGCGGGGAGGTGCTGGCCATCAAGGCGCGGCACTTCGTCGAGGCCGCCCGCGCCGTGGGGGCAGGCGAAGGGCGCATCCTGTGGCGCCACATCCTGCCCAACTCCTTCAATCCTCTCATTGTCATGGCGACCGTCTACATGCCGTACACCATCCTGGTGGAGTCAAGCCTCAGCTTCCTGGGGATCGGCGTCTCGCCGGACGTGCCCACGTGGGGCCTGATCATCGCCGACGGCCGCGGGTTCATCCAGCTCGCGCCGTGGATCTCCACCTTCCCGGGGATCGCGATCACCGTGACCTCCATGGGGTTCAACCTGTTCGGCGACGGGCTGCGGGACGCCTTGGACCCTCGTCTCAAGATCTGAGCCTCGGGTCCTGCGGCGAGACCCGCTTGACTTTTGAGGAACGAAGATTGCGACTGACGTCAAGCGGGCGTCCTCGACCCCAGGCTCCGTGGGCAGGGCCGGGAGTGTGAGCCGCGGGCGCCGGGAGCGCCGCGGTCCGGGCAGGTTCCGCGTTGTGGACGCCGGCCGAGACGAGGGGCGATGTCGTGGACCGGACACCCGTGCTCTTCTGTGACCCGCTGAGGCCCGCGGAGGCGGGGGCGGCCCGGCGGATGCTGGAGGCGGAGGGATTCGCGTTTGCCGCGCTGGACGGCGGCGGCGATCCGTCGGCCGCCGTCGCCGCCGCGGAGATCATGGTGGTCAAGCGGTTCGCCGTGACCGCGGAGGTGCTGCGCTCGGCGCGCCGCCTCCGGCTGCTCCAGAAGATGGGCAACTCGCTGCGCAACGTGGATCTGCCGGCGGCCCACTCCGCCGGGGTGGCCGTGGCGCGCTGGCGGATGCCGGAGTGGATCGCGCTGGGCGAGCACGTACTCATGCTGATGCTGGCGCTGAACCGGCGGCTGCTGCGCGGCCACGCCGCCGTGGTCAATGCCGCGTACCGGGCTCTCGACGTCACGCCCATGGAGACCGACGAGCGCGTGCACGCGTTCAACTGGATGCGGCTGGACCTGGACATCCTCTACGGCAAGACGCTGGGCATCGTGGGGGTGGGCGAGATCGGCAGCGAGGTGGCCCTGCACGCCGCGGGGTTCGGCCTCCGGCTTCTCTACCACGACGTCGTCCCGCTCGCCGCGTCGGAGGAGCGGGAGCTGGGCGTGCAGCTCGTGCCGCTGGAGCGGCTGTTCGGGGAGTCCGACTTCGTCACGCTGCATATCCCCCACGTCCCGTCAAACGATCGGATCGTCAACGGTGACCTGCTCCGCCTGATGAAGCCCACGGCGTTCCTCATCAACACCTGCCGGGGCGGGGTGGTGGACGAGGAGGCGCTGGTCGAGGCGCTGGCCTCCCGACGCATCGCCGGAGCGGGGCTGGATGTCTTCCGGTGGGAGCCGCTGCCCGCGGACAGCCCGCTGCTCCGGCTCGACAACGTGGTGCTCACCCCGCACGTCGCCTCCGCGCCCAGCCGGGGCTTCGTGGGCCGGCTGGAGATGGTGATGGAGAACCTGCGGCGGTACCGGCGGGGCGAGCCGGTCCTCAACCTGGCGCCCGCGTGACGGCGGGTGGTCGCCGCTGATGCGGGCCATGCCCGCGCCCTGAATAGGGAAGAGGAGGAGCAATGCGCATGAAGATCCTCGTGACCGGCGCCTGCGGCCGCATCGGCTCGCACGCCGTGCGCCAGTTGCTCGCCCGCGGGGTGGACGTGGCCGGAATCGACAGCCACGTGCATCCGGGGAACCTGCGCGAGCTGACGAAGAAGATTCCGCTGGTGCCGGTGGACGTGACCGACCTGGGCGGCCTGCTGCGGGTGATCACCACGGAGAAGATCCAGCGCATCATCCACCTGGCCGCGGCGATCGGCGACCACTACGACACCTATCCCTGGGGCTCGTATCAGGTCAACCTGGGCGGTACCCTACTCGTGTTGGAGGCGGCGCGGCACGCCGGGGTGGAGCGGGTGGCCATGGCCAGCACTCACAACATCTACCCGCCCAACTACGGGGTGTACGGGCCGCCGGAGTGGCGGCCCATCGCGGAGGACCATCCGCCCGACCCGCGCCGGCCCTACGCCGTCATGAAGCTGGCCTGCGAATACATGGGCCGCATCTACGCCGGGCGCTTCGGGGTGGACTTCGCCGCGGTGCGCTACGCCAGCTACTACGGCGCCGAGCGGGCCATCCGCCGCGGCAACCGGCCGCCCGACCTGCTCAACCGCATGATCCTGGACGCCGTGGAGGGCGCGTCCACCGTCGTCCCGCGCGGCGGGGACTGGGTCTTCGACCCGGTGTACATCAAGGACTGCGCCCACGGCGTGATCTGCGCGGCGCTGGCGGAGGGCCCGCGCAACGGCGGGATCTACAACATCGGCGGCGGCCGGGCGGTGACGTTGCGCCAGGCCGCGGAGACGGTGCGGCGCGCGCTGCCCGGCGCCCGCATCGAGGTGGGGCCGGGCGAGAGCTTCTCCGACGAGGGAGAGCAGTACCATCCGCCGCTGGACATCACCCGGGCACGCCGCGAGATCGGATACGAGCCGCAATTCCCCTTGGAGGCCGGCGTCGCCGACTGCGCGCGCGAGCTGCGGATCATGCTGGGGAAGGGGGTGTAAGGCTGGAACCCGGGTCCGGGATGCAGGACCGGGGACCTCGGGCGGGGGACCCGGGGCTGACGGCGCCGGGCTGGAGGAGTTGACACGGCGAACACGAAAACCACACCGCCATGCGCTTCAGCGATCACCTGCGGCAGGCCGGGGCGACCATCTGGGAGGCGCAGCACGTCCACCCCTTCGTGCGGGGGTTGGGCGACGGCAGCCTGGACCTGGAGCGCTTCAAGGTGTGGGTGCGTCAGGACTACCTCTTTCTCATCGACTACGCCCGGGTGCTGGCCTACGCCGCGGCGCGCGTCCCGGACCTGGCAACCATGGGGAAGTTCGCGGAGCTGTGCCATGCCACGCTGAGCGTGGAGATGGGGCTGCACCGCGCCTACGCGGCGGAGTTCGGCATCACTGTGGCCGAGCTGGAGCGGGAGACGAAGGCGCCCACGACGCAGGCCTACGCCGATTTCCTGATGCGGGCGGCCGCGGCCGGGACCTTCCCGGAGCTGGCCGCTGCCTTGCTGCCGTGCATGTGGGGGTACGCGGACATCGGGGCGCGCCTGGCCCGGGGGCCGCGGCCGCGCGACCCGCGCTACGCGAAGTGGATCGAGATGTACGCCTCGCCGGAGTTCACCGCCCTGGCGGAGTGGTGCCGCGGCGTCGTGGACCGCCTGGGCGCACAGGCCCCGGCGGATGAGCGGCGCCGCATGGAGGAAGCGTTCACCACCAGCCTCCGGTACGAGTACCTGTTCTGGGACATGGCCTACGGACGGGAGAGTTGGAACGTGTGAGGGACACGTGGAGTGTGCGAGGCAGCAGGAGATGGAGTCCGTGAGGCAGGGATGAGCGGGCCATGCGCGCACCGATTCCCCGCGTGCTGATCATCGCCGGCTCAGACTCCGGGGGCGGCGCCGGCATTCAGGCCGACCTGAAGACCGTTTCCGCGCTGGGGGCGTTCGGGATGACCGCCATCACGGCGCTCACGGCGCAGAACACCACCGGCGTGTACGGGGTGGTGGAGATGGCGCCGGAGTTCGTGGCGCAGCAGATCGACGTGGTCGTCACCGACATGGGCGTCGACGCCACCAAGACCGGGATGCTGAGCAGCACGCCCATCATCGACGCGGTGGCGGCCAAGGTCGCGGAGCACCGGCTGACGCCGCTGGTCGTGGACCCCGTGATGATCACCAAGAGCGGCGCGCCGCTGCTGCGCCCGGAGGCGATGGCCGCGCTGAAGACGCGGCTCCTGCCGCTGGCCACGGTCGTCACCCCGAACCTGCACGAGGCGCAGGCGCTGGCGGGCCGGGAGATCCGCACCCTGGCGGAGATGCGGGAGGCGGCGCGGGCGATCCACGATCTCGGCCCCCGGCACGTGGTGGTGAAAGGTGGCCACCTGGAGAGCGAGGCGGAGGCGATCGACGTCCTGTTCGATGGCCGCGACTTCACCGAGTTCCGCGCGGAGAAGGTGCACAGCCGGCACACGCACGGCACCGGCTGAATCTTCGCGTCGGCAATCGCCGCGGGGCTGGCGAGAGGAGACGGGGTGGTCGAGGCGGTGCGGGCAGCCAAGGCCTTCATCACGGAGGCGGTGCGGCACGGGCTGCCGCTGGGGAAAGGGTACGGCCCCGCCCACCCCATGGCGTGGCTGTATCTGAGGGCAGGTCTGCTCAAGTAGCGTCTTCTTCCCGTCATCCTGAGCCTGTCGAGAGACCGGGCCCCTTCAGGGCCGCGTCCGGCGACGCGCTCGGGGCGGGCGGTCATATTCCCGAGGGAGGTTCGCGATGAAGGACGGCAAGGTCGGCATCGGCGTCATCGGGACAGGGTTCGGGCGCGTGGTGCAGATTCCCGGTTTTCTGGCCAGCCCGCACGCCAAAGTCGTGGCGGTCTGCAGCGGGAGGAAGGAGAAGGCGGAGCAGGTGGCGCGGGAGTTCGACATTCCTTATGCCTTCACCGACTACCGCGACTTGGTGAAGGTGGAAGAGGTGGATCTGGTCAGCGTCACCGCGCCGCCGTATCTCCACCACCCGCACGGGATGGCTGCCCTCCAGGCCGGCAAGCACGTGCTCTCCGAGAAACCGTTCTGCCTGACGCCGGCGCTGGCCCAGGAGATGGTGGACGCGGCACGCCACGCCGGGATCATCAACGTGGTGGACCACGAGCAGCGCTTCACGCCGGCGTGCGCCCGCATCCGGGAGTTGATCCAGGAGGGGTACATCGGGCGCGTGCGGCACATCTTCATCATCACCGCCACCAACATGCGCGCCGACGCCCGCAAGGGCCGCACCTGGGACTGGACCTGCGAGGCGGAGAAGGGCGGAGGTTCGTTTGGCGGGACGGGTTCCCACTGGCTGGATCTGATGCGCTACTGGCTCGGCGAGATCGTGGCCGTGGTCGGTCACTACGAGACCCACGTGAAGGAGCGCATCGATCCCGCGGGCCAGATGCGCCCGGTGACCGCCGACGATTACACGGGGCTGCTGCTCCGGTTCGCCGGCGGCGCGACAGGCGCCCTGCTCCTGACCGCCGTGGCGCACCACGGCCGAGGGACGCGCTTCGAGATTGCGGGCGAGGAAGGGTCGCTGGTCTTCGACGAAGAGGAGCGGCTGTGGGGCGCGCGGGGCGGCGAGGCGTTAACGCCGATGGTGGAGCCCGACAGCCTTCCCATGCCGCCGGGCATGAACTACACGGGGCGGTGGGGCCGGCCGTTCGTGCGGCTCGCGGCGCACCTGGTGGACGTGATCCGCAGCGGCAGGAAGGACGTGGCACCCGCCGCCACGTTCTACGACGGGATGCGCGTGCGCGTGGTGATGGACGCCGTCAGGCGCTCACCGCGCGAAGGATGGGTGAACGTGGCGCCCTCGTAGGCGCAGGCGTCGCGATCACTTCTCGATGACGCGGCGGAGGCCGGCCCCCCGGGGGGCCGGCCTCCGCCGCGTGTTGCACTCGAGACGCTCTCACGGCCGCGCCTGTGGCGCGGCCGTGGTGCTCTCCAGAACGATCGGGTCGCCTTCCTGCACCGGCCCGCCTTCCAGCACGCGGGCCAGCATCCCGCGGCGCCCCCGCAGTTCCTCCTGCAGCCCGGAACGGATCTCATCCATGTGTCCGCAGGGTTCGCACTCGCCGGTGATCTCCAGAAGCGTCTGCCCCACCCGCACCCGGTCGCCGGGACGCAGCCCCATCACGTCGCACCCGCGCGTGGTGAAGGTCTCTTTCACGCTGCCAGGCGGCAGGTCGAGTTGCTCCAGCACCTCCACGGGCATCAGCAGTACCTGCCGCTTGCCGCCCGGCCGCCCGTGGGCGTCGTCGCGCAGGCCGGCGTTGGCGATCGCCTCCGCGCTCGGTACCCGGTACTTGGGGCGTCCGTGCCCCGGCGAGATATGGATCGCCACCACCGTTCCGCCGCCGCGTGAGTCACCGCGCTCCGCCGTCATCACGGGGCCTCCCCGACAGCTTTGTCACACCACCGCGGTCTATTCCCTCGGGCCGCGGGCATTCCTGCTCACGCCATCACCCGCCGCCGCGCTCTTCGCACGTTTGGGCATCGGCGCGCGCGCGACGTCTGCGCGTCGCCGCGCGCTCCCACGCCGCTCGGCATTCCCACGCCGATCCCGATTCCGGTCAGTGCATCCCCGCGCCCCGCTGACCCCTTCCCTCCGGCAGGACGCCCATCTCGGTGAGCTGCTCGGCGATCCGGCGGTTGTTCTCTTCGATGACCTGGGCCACGAAGTGGGCAATCACGCCGCCGATGACCCCGGTGACCTCGCCCATGGTCTTCGCCGGGCGGTTGAAGACTTGAAGATGGAGCTGCTTGAACTGCTCCTCGAACCGCGCCTTGACCTCATCCATGTCGAGCCCCAGCTTCGCCACGCCCATGGCCCGCGCTCCTCCCTCCGTCGTGGAAACCATTTCTTTGTTAGACGCCGGCGCGCCCGCGTCCTGGCCGGGGCGGAAATTGGACCTGTACAATCCCGGATTGGTCCGCCTATAATCCGGCCGAGATGCACTGGACGGCCCTGGACATCCGCGCGGACCGGCAGCGCCGGGAGCCCCTGTACCGGCAGATCGTGGCGCACCTGCGGGAGGAGATCCGCGGGGGGCGCCTCCCTCCCGGCACCCGGCTTCCGCCCACCCGCATCCTGGCGCGCCAGCTGGGCGTCACCCGCCTGACCGTCGTCAACGCCTACGCGGAGCTGGAGGCGGACGGGCTGGTCACCTCCCACGTGGGGCGCGGCACCTTCGTCGCCGGCACCGACGGCGAGACGCCCGTCGCCCGCACCTGGCCGCCGTCCGCGACGCCGGGCCGGCCGGCCACGGAGCTGCTGGACGAGTTCTTCCGGATGGCGCGGGGGCCGGGAGTGATCGCGATCCACAGCCCCACCGCACTGCGCGAACTGGTGCCGGTCAAGGAGCTCCAGCGTGCCATGGCCGCCGTGCTGCGCCGGGAGGGTGCGGAGGCCGTGGGATACGACGCCCCGGGGGGGTACGCCCCGCTGCGCGAGTGGCTGGGCGAGCACCTGAGCGAGATCGGCATCAGGGCAGCGGCGGACAGCATCGTCATCACCGCCGGCACGCAGCAGGCCATCGACCTGGTGACCAAGCTGCTGGTGCAGCCGGGCGATGTGGTGTTCACCGACTCGCCCACCTACGTGGTGGTGATCGACCTGCTGGAGGCCCGCGGCGCCCGCATCATCGGTGTGCCCATGGACGCGGAAGGCGCGCGCCTGGACATCATGGAGACCCTCATCGTGCGGTACCGGCCGCGGCTCTTTTTTACCATGCCGACCTTCCACAACCCCACCGGGATCACCATGAGCCTGGAGCGCCGCCGCCGCCTGGTGACGCTGGCTCGCCGCCACCAGTTGCCGGTCCTGGAGGACGACGTCCACCGCGACCTGTGGTTTACCCCGCCGCCGCCGCCGCTGCGGGCGCTCGACCGGCACGGCGTGGTGCTGTACGCCAGCGGGCTCACCAAGTCGCTGCTCCTGGGCGGCCTGCGGCTCGGTTTCCTGGTGGTGCCTCCGGAGGTGAAGCGGCAGTTCGTCACGGCCAAGCAGGCCGCCGACCTCCACACTAACAGCCTGATCCAGCGCGTGATGGACACGCTGCTGCGGCAGGGGCGGCTGGAGCGACCCATGGTCCGCCTGCGCCAGGCGCTGCAGGCCCGGCGGGACCGGATGGTGGACGCGCTGGAGCGCGAGATGCCGGAGGGCATCCGCTGGACGGTGCCGGAGGGGGGCTATCACCTCTGGTTGAGCCTGCCGCCGGGCATCTCCGGCGTCGCCCTCTACCGGGCGGCGATCCAGCACGGGGTGGCGGTGGCGCCGGGCATGCCCTTCTTCCCGGACCGGGAAGACCGCGGCCATGCGCGGCTCACGTTTGCCGTGGAGTCGCCCGCCGCCATCGACCAGGGAGTGCGGCGGCTGGCCACCGCGGCGCGCCAGTTGCTGCGCGCGCGCCGCCCCGACGACTCGCGGGACCTCCGCCGGCCTGTCATCTAGCCGGTAATGTTGGGTGGAGTGTCTTTACGCCCTTCCACCCTTCTCTAAGTGCCCGACGTGGGGAGGGTCTTGCCCGGCACGTGCCACACTCTTTCGAGGCAGGCGCTCCACCGCGCTTACCGGACTCACGGCGTCCCCCCCGACCGGCACGTTCAACTCGGTGCAAGGCGCTCTGCTCTACCGCGCTCACCAACTTCGCGGCGCACCCGCGACGGTGCGGGTGCCGGAATACCAGTGATGCTCGGACTCGGCGGCGCGAGTTCGGTGCTGCGTAGTTCACCTCGCAGCTCCGATACCGACACATCGTGGGAAGCCGGTCCTGCGCATGACTGGAGCAGACTTTTCCGAGACGGGCTACTAACGCACCCCGAAAAATGCGGAGCATTTTCCGGGGGCCCCGCGGGCGCCCACCACCGGCACGTGCGACTTTCGCGCGAGGCGGGCCGCGCTACCTCGCTCACCAACTCCGCGGTGCCCCCACCGCCCTGTGCGTGGTCTGTGGCTTTCTTGCGGCATTTCTCAGAGAGGCATCAAGGCCGGGCTCTGCGCCCGCGTCCCGCCCGGCCCGCTTCCCTCAGGTGAACGTCCGCCGCCTCCACTATACTGGAAGTATGGTGACGCTCCGGGCCCTCGGTCTCGATCCCGCATCTCTCCCGTCGCGCTATCTCATCCGCGGCGCCCGCCTTCTGACCTCCGGGCAGGAGATCGTTGACGGCGCGGTCTGTGTCGAGGGCAGCCGCATCATCGCCGCGGGGCGCGCGGCCGACGTGGCGGAGTTTCGTTCTCTGCCCGCCCTCGACGCCGGCGAGGGTATTCTGGCGCCGGGATACGTGGACATCCACGTCCACGGCGGCGGTGGCGCGGATGCCATGGACGGTACAGTGGAGGCGCTCGCGACCATGGCGCGGCTCCACGCCCGCCACGGCACCACCGCCATGCTCGCGACGGTCGCCACCGGGCCGTGGGAGCGCATCGTGCGCGCCGTGGGCGCGGTCCGCGAGGCCGCGGCGCAGCCGCCCGAACGGTGGGATGGCGCGCAGATCCTGGGCCTGCACCTGGAGGGGCCCTTCATCAACCCCGGCTTCAAGGGCGCCCATCCCGCCGAGCACATCCGCGTGCCCACCCCCGAACTCGTGGAGGAGATCTGGGAGTCGGCCGGCGGCACGTGGCGGCTGGTCACGCTGGCGCCGGAGCGGTGGCCCGCCGCGCTGCTCCGCCACCTGATGAGCCGGGGCGTCACCGTCTCCATCGGACACACCGCGGCGACGTACGAGCAAGCCCGGGCCGCGGTGGATGCGGGCGCGCGTCACGTCACCCACGTCTTCAACGCCATGGTCTCCTGGCACCACCGCAAGCCCGGCGTGCTGGGCGTCGCCCTCACCGATGACCGTGTCACCGCCGAGGTGATCGCCGACGGCATCCACGTCCACCCCGCGGGCGTGAGGCTGGCCTTGCGCGCCAAGGGGCGCGAGCGGCTGGTGCTGGTGACCGACGCCGTGCGCGCGGCAGGCGAGCCCGACGGTACCTACGAGATGCTGGGCCGCACGGTGGTGGCGAGCGGCGGGACGGTGGCGCTGCCCGACGGGACGCTGGCGGGCAGCGCGCTGACCATGGCCCGCGCCGTCGCCAACACCGCGGCGTTCGGCGGCCTGCCGCTGGCCTCCGCAACGGCGCTGGCCACGCTGAATCCCGCGCGCGTCATCGGCGCGGACGGACGGAAGGGACGCCTGGCGCCGGGGCACGACGCGGACCTGGTGGTGCTGGACGCGGACGGGCGCGTCCACCTAACCGTGGCGCGCGGCCGCGTCATCGCGGGGTTGGACGCGATCGCGTAGCGCGCGCCGCGGGCCGCGGCAAGGCGACCACGGGGCACCGCGCGCGGCGACAGGACTTGTGAGCCGTGGCGGCGGGTAGTAGTATGAGTACAATCGTCGTTACCCGAGGTGAACGGTGAAGGCCATCGAGGCCCTCAAGGCCTTCTTCGTGCGCGAGTCAGAGGTGGTGGCCGTCTACCTCTATGGCCGCTACGCCAGCACGCAGATGTGGCCGGACACCGACATCGAGATCTCCCTCCTCTTCCGCCAGAGCATGGGGCCCGACGAGATCGGGGAGTACCTGGAGCGCCTTCCGGAGTCCAATCCCCTGGGCGGCCAGCCGGGGATTCTCATGCCCTCCGCGCTCAACACCCACATCCTTCCCGCCGTGTACGAGATCCTCACCAGCGGCGACCTGCTGGTGGACAACGACGCGGAAGAGCGCACCGAGTTCGCCGCGGCGGCCATGGCCCGCATCCAGGAGGAGCGGCCGGCCATGCTGGAGGAGGCCAAGGGGACCATCCTCAAGGCGCGCAGCCTCCCCTTTGAAGTGGGTGCCGCCGCCGTGCACATCCTGCCGCAGCCGGCCCGGCCCATGGACCCCCTGCGCATCGGGTGGCGGCTGGGTCGCGTGCTGGCCTCCGCCGCCATCCTGGAGCCCGCCACGCGGGAACTGGAGGCTACCAGCCGCGACGCGGAGCGCGTCGGACAGGTGATCGGCTGGTTCAGCAACGCGGCGGGGGCGGCCACCGGCATCGCCAAGGCCATGCTGACCATCCTGGGCATTCCCCGCCCCAACCGGCGCTGGGAGGTCTTCCTGCCGCTGGCGGACACGGGGCTCATGACCATGGAACTGGCGCTGCACATGGCGGTGGCCGCGGAGTCGCGCTGGCAACTGCTCACCACCAGCGGGTTCATCGCCCCGGAGCGGGCGCTGGCGCACATCCGCAGCATGCTGCCACCCATCCTCAGCTTCGCCCGCCTGGCCGCCTGGTACACGGAGCTGCCGGGGTCTCAGCAGGGCCAGAGGCTTCACTGACGCGGCGCCGCGGGCTGGCGCGCTCTCTCCCTCGAGATGTTGAGGTCGCTTTGGCAGGAGCGGGCGCGCCGGCGCAGAATCAGGATGTTCCGTTGGGCAGAGGCGTGCAGGGATCGCGTGCCGCTCGGGGGGAGGACGCGCCGCACCGGTGTGTACTCACCCCCCGGACTCCGCCTCCCGGCGGAGAGCCCGATTCCCCCGACGGTCGTATCCGGTCAGGGGCCTGTGGCCCGATGAGGAGGTGTGCGCGGCGGTCTGATTTGCGTGCGACGGGTACGTTCATTCTCTGGGATGAAGGGGGGAGGTCGCGTTGAGAAAACTGGTTGCCATCCTTGGGGCGGGCGCGCTGGTATGGGCGGCACTGGCGCTGCCGGGGACCGCCCAGTCCACGGGCATGACCTGGAAGGTCGCCATCGGGGGAGAAACGCCGGACCACGCGGTGCAGGCGCAGGACTACTTCCCGCGCACCATCGCCATCAACGCCGGCGACAGCATCACCTGGACCATGGCCGCGGAGTTCCCCCACACGGTGACCTTCCTGTCCGGGGCGAAGCGGCCGGAGATCGTGCTGCCGCAGGGCAAGGACAGGTTCCTGTTCAACCCCGTGGTGGTGTTCCCGCAGGGTGGGAAGGAGTACGCGGGCAAGGGGATCGCCAGCTCCGGCTTCGTGGAGGGTAAGGGGAAGAGCTACGCCCTGGCCTTCACCAAACCGGGTAACTACACCTACGTGTGCCTCTTGCATCCTGGGCACACCGGCACCGTCATCGTACGGCCGAAGGGCACCACGATCACCCGCACCCAGGCCGACTACGACAAGATGGCCGAGAAGCAACTCGCCCAGGCGTTGCAGCAGGGCCAGAAGCTGCTGGCGAGCGCGAAGCCGGCCATGAGCAAGGGGACGAAGGGGGCGGTCCACACCGTGCCCCTGCCCGGCTCGGCGGCCGCCCGGGTCTCCATCATCCGGTTCGTTCCGGAGAACCTCACCGTGAAGGTGGGCGACACGGTGCGCTGGGTGATGCAGGATCCCCAGGAGATCCACACGGTCACGTTCATCGGCGGGACGGACAAGCCGCCGGAGTTCGTGACGCCCGAGCCCCAGGCGCAGGGTCCCCCGAAGATCTACTTCAACCCCAAGGTGGTCGTGCCGCTGGGCGGTGCGACCTACAAGGACGAGGGGTACCACAACTCGGGGATCCTCATGCCGCCGGGCGTGCCCGGGCCGAAGGCGTACGCGCTGACGTTCACCAAGCCTGGGACCTACGGCTACTGGTGTATCGTCCACGTGCCACAGGGCATGAAGGGCATCATCACCGTGCGGTGAGCCGCGGGCCGCGACACGGGGCGTGCCGGCCCTACACCTGAAGGACCCGGCTTCTCCCGCCCCGAACCCCATCCGCAGTCCCAGACGACGCCGGTCCCCCCAGGGCTGAGGTGAGCGCTCCATGGCAGACCCCGTGATGGTCGAAGTGCATCCCACGCCCAACGTCAACGCCCTCAAGTTTGTCGTCAACCGGAAGGTGGCGGAGGGCCGCAGCCAGACCTACCAGAGCGCGGAGCAGGCCGCGGCGCATCCGCTGGCGGCGCGCCTGTTTACCATCCCCGGCGTCAAGATGGTCTTCCTGCTCAACGACTTCATCACGGTGACCCGTGATCCCGCGGCGGACTGGGGGACGATCGCCCCCCGCGCGGAGGAGAGCATCCGGGGCCACTTCGAGTCGCAGGACTGATCGGCGGACCCTGCATGGAGAGAGGGCGCGAAATGTCCGGTGGCGAGTTCCTGCGCGCCCTGCCCAAGATCGAGTTGCACGTTCACCTGGAGACCTCGCTGCGCCTGCGCCGGCTCCTGAGCGATCGGGATGATCCGGATCCCCTCGAGCCGCACCTGGTGGCGGACCCATCCCGTTTTGCGGGCTACGACCGGCTCCGCCGCCTCCGCTACGCGGGCCGCGCCGGCAAGATCCCCGACCGCCTCTACACGCCTGATAACATCCGCGCCATCACCGCCAGCCTGCTGGCCGAACTCGCCGCCCAGAACGTCCGCTACGCGGAGGTTCGGGTCGGAGGCCGGAGGGCCTTCAGCCTGCTCGGCGTGCACGGCGTGCTGGAGGCCATGGCCGCGGGCATGGCGGAGGCGGAGCGGGCCCATGGCATCCGCTCGGGCATCATCGTGACCGTGGTGCGGGAGCGCGGGCCGGAGGAAGGCGAGCGCGTGGTCCGGGAGGCCCTGGCCTGCCGGGACTGCCCCGTGGTGGGCGTGGACGTGGCCGGTGACGAGGCCAACTACCCGCCACCGCTCTTCGCGCGCGTGGCGGCGCTGGCGCGGGATGCGGGGTGGGGGGTGACCGTGCACGCCGGCGAGTTCGCCGGTCCCGCCAGCATCTGGACCGCCGTATACCATCTGGGGGCGCAGCGCATCGGCCACGGCCTCCGCGCCGTGGAGGATCCCGCGCTGCTGGACCTGTTGCGCGACCGCGGGATCACGCTGGAGGTTTGCCCCACCAGCAACCTGCGTCTCGGCCTGGTCCCGTCTTTGGCCCACTACCCGCTGCGGGCGTTGATGCGGCACGGCGTTGCCGTTACCATCAACAGCGATGATCCTCTGCTCCTGGGGACCACGCTGACCCGGGAACTGGCCCTGGTGCGGGAGGTCTTCCGGTTCTCCGACGGCGACCTGGCAGGATTCATGCGGGCCGCGGCGCGTGCTGCGTTCTCACCCGCGCGCGAGCGAGCGCGCCTGGGACGGCACATCGACGCCGCGCTGGACGCGGGCCGAAAAGCACGGCACGGGTGCTTTTGAAACCTTGACATTTATTAACTCCCATCCTACAATGAACGCGGACCGCGACCGGTTTTCTGCGATGAAAGGGGCGAAGAGCCTCCACCATCTCGCTGAAACGAGGCCGGCGCACCGAAGTCCGGCGCACGCATGGAACGGAGGCTGGTGATGCAGGGGAACCTGAGCATCCGCGATCTTCACGTGGCCATCGAGGACCGGCTGATCCTCAAAGGCGTCAACCTGGAGCTGGGGCGGGGGCAGAGTCACGCGCTGATGGGGCCCTACGGGTCGGGCAAGTCCACCCTGGCCAACGTTTTGATGGGTAACCCCTTCTACCAGGTGGTGAAGGGGGAGGTACTGTACAACGAGGAAGACCTGCTGGCCATGGCCCCGGACGAGCGGGCGCGCAAGGGCCTGTTCATTGCCTTCCAGTATCCGGTGGCCATCCCGGGCGTCACCATGGCCAGCTTCCTGCGCACCGCGGTCTCCGGCCGGCGGGGGTACGAGAAGGAACTGATGCCCATCGCGGAGTTCCAGAAGCAGCTCAAGGCGAAGCTGGCCATCGCGCAGCTCGACATGTCCATCGTGGGGCGGTACGTCAACGAGGGTTTCAGCGGCGGCGAGAAGAAGCGCGCCGAGATCTTGCAGATGGCCATGCTGGAGCCGGAATTCGCCATCATGGACGAGACCGACTCGGGGCTGGACATCGACGGCGTGCGCATCGTCTCGGAAGGCATCAACAAGCTCTTCGAGGACGCCAAGGGCAACATGGGCATTCTGCTCATCACCCACTACTCGCGGATCCTGCACTACATCAAGCCGACGCAGGTCCACGTCATCCACGACGGCCGGGTCGTGGTGTCGGGCGGGCCCGAACTGGCGGAAGAGCTGGAGCAGGTGGGCTACGAGAAGATCAAGGAGCAGCACGAGGTCATCTCCTCCGAGGTGGAGGAGGTGGGCGCGGTGCGGCGCGCGGGCAAGGTCTTCTGGGTCCAACACTAAGCCTCAAGAATTCGCACAGTTGGCGAGTTCTTGGGGACCCCGGTCAGCGCTGGACCATTCGTCATCGGCGCGATAAGCTGTAGGATGAGAGGGCAGAGTGGAGGTATCGTCCATGGCGACGACCAACCCGCTGGGCATCATGCCCCAGGAGTATCAGTGGGGGTTCCGCGATCCCGAAAAGTACGTGTTCAAGGCCCGCAAGGGCCTGGACCGGGAGATCGTGGAGATGATC
>JACQTN010000615.1 GCA_016210785.1 Armatimonadota bacterium | reverse complement strand
GCGATGAAGGCGGGGTGGCGGCGCCAGGTCGTCGTGCGATCAGCGGGCGGAGAACACGGATGGGCGTAACTTACGTGGAAGGCGTCGTCAGGGGCGCGGACGGGAAGCAGGCGACCGTGCGCTTCCTGGTGGACAGCGGTGCGACGTACACGCTCCTGCCCCATGATGGCCTGCATCCCCTCTTTGTCGGCACCGCGCGTTGCTGCCGGCGGGGCTCAACGCCGCCGGGCAGCGCGGATGGCGCGCTCCACGGTCTTCCGAGGGATTCCTTTTCGCCGCACCTCGGCCCCGATGAGTTCGATCGCCTCTCGGAACCTGGCACCGGCAAGTTGTTCCTGCTCCGCCAGGAACGCTCTCAAAGGGCCGAACACGTACTGGCGCCAGCCGGAGCGATGGTTCCTGGCTTCCGTGTCGTTGCGCAGGTGGGAGTGTTCCAGCGTGACCTTCGTGCCGGACTTTGCGGGCGTCAGGACGTAGGTCACGACGGAGTCGGCCCACTCCTCCGGCCACTCCGCCGGTCGCCACGTGTATGACAGCTTCTTGCCAGGTGTGAACGCCAGCACCTTGCCTGTGACCCACCCGTCGAACATCTCCATCCTGCCGCCGACCTTCGAAGCAACCCGGCCCCGGCCCCCGGTCCATCTGGCGATTTTCTTCGGATCGGTGAGCGCGGAGAAGACCGCGGCGGGCGGTGCCTTGAATGTTGCTGTGAGCCTGATGCTGCGGGGTTTAGCGGGGCTTCGCGGTCTCATGAGCCGTCCTCCCGTCCGGATATGGTCTGCCCGCCGGTCACGCGCCACGCGCCTGCGACGGCACGCGTGCGGCGGCCGGCCCCCTACGGTCCTGGGGCCGGGGCCGTCGCCGGCACCTGCTCGGCGAAATGGCACGCCGACCACCGGCCGTCCCCGAGATGGCGCAGCGGCGGGTCTTCCGCCCGGCAGATCGCCTCCGCCATCGGGCACCGGGGATGGAAGCGACAGCCCGCCGGGATAGCCAGGGGATTCGGCGGTTCCCCCGCCACCGT
Source organism: Armatimonadota bacterium (assembly GCA_016210785.1). GTDB lineage: Bacteria > Sysuimicrobiota > Sysuimicrobiia > Sysuimicrobiales > JACQTN01 > JACQTN01. Next base: position 4,907 of record JACQTN010000615.1, on the reverse strand, counting down.
GACGCGCTGCCGCCGGGCGCGCGGATCGGGCACCGGCACCGCGGCGATCAGCAGGCGCGTGTAGGGGTGCATCGGCCGGCGGATCAGCGCCTCGGTGAGGCCGACCTCCACGATGCGTCCCAGGTACATGATGGCGATGCGGTCGGACATGTAGCGGGCCGCCGCCAGGTCGTGGGTGATGAAGACCGCGGTGAGCGCCAGGTCTCGGCGCAGCCGGCGCAGCGTGTTCATGATGCCGGCGCGCACCGAGGCGTCCACCATGGAGACCGGCTCGTCCGCGACGATGAACTGCGGGTGCAGGACCAGCGCCCGGGCGATCGCCACCCGCTGGCGCTGCCCGCCGGAGAGCTCGTGGGGGTAGCGAAAGAGGAAGTCCGCGGCGGGGCGCAGCTCCACCATCTCTAAGATTTCCACCACCCGGTCGCGACGCTCCAGCGGCGCCCCGATGTGGTGCACGCGCAGCGGCTCGCCGACCGTCTGGAAGACGGTGTGCCGGGGGTCGAGCGACTCGTAGGGATCCTGGAAGACGAGTTGTACCCGCCGCCGATACGCCTTGAGAGCCGGCCCGCGGAGCCCGGAGACCTCCTCGCCCCCCACGACCAGCCGGCCGCCGCTGGGGGGCTCCAGCAGGGTGAGCACCTTGCCGAGGGTCGTCTTGCCCGAGCCGCTCTCTCCCACCAGCGCCAGGATCTCGCTGCTCTCGATGGAGAGGTCCACGCCGTCCACGGCCCGGATCACCGGCGCCGGCCTGCCGAGCAGCGCGTCGAGGAGACGCTGGCGGAGGACGTACCGCCGCTGGAGGCCCTCTGCGACGACCAGGGGCTGCGCTGTTCCGGCCAGCAAATTCGTCGCTGCGGGCACGAGCGGTCCGTTCGCGCGCCCCGACGTGGTCGTGCCTCCTGCCCCGGCCACGCTTCCGCGGTTCCCCGGTCCGGTCATAGCTCCCGGACTCCCCCGTCCGACCATGCCTCCCGAGGTCCCGTTCATGACTCCGCTCCCGCGGCCTCGCGGGCCAGCGCGCTCACCTTGACTTCTCGCGCAAAGTGGCACCGGGACCAGTGGGTCTCATCCCCGTCCAACGTGAGCGGCGCTGGCGCCTCGGCGTGACACCGTTCCTCTGCCAGCGGGCATCGCGGCGCAAAGGCGCACCCGACCGGCGGCGCCGTCAGGTCCGGGGGCACGCCCGGCAGCGCCAGCAATTCCCGCGCCGGACCGTACAGCGAGGGGAACGACGACAGCATGGCGATGGTGTAGGGGTGGCGCGGCCGCGCAAAGATCTCGTCCACGGTACCGTACTCCACGATTCGCCCGCCGTACATCACCGCCACGTGGTCGCACGTCTCAGCGATCACCGACATGTCATGCGAGATCAGGATCAAGGCCAGGCCCAGGCGCTTCTGGATCTCCTGCAGCTGGACCAGGATCTGGTCCTGCAGGATGACGTCGAAGGCCGTGGTGGGTTCGTCCGCGATGATCAGGTCGGGCCGGCCCAAGTGACTCTTGGCTTTGACGGCCCGCTGCCGCTGTCCTCCCGACATCTCGTGGGGGTAGCTGTGCGTGCGCGCCCGCGGCAGGCCGACCTGCTCAAACTGCTCCGCCACCCGCGCCCTGGCCTCTTCTCGCGAGACCGGCTCGTGGGTCTGCAGGATCTCTTCCAGCAGGTCGCCCACCCGCAGCACGGGGTTGAGGGCGTTCATGGCCCCCTGGAAGATCATGCTGAGACGCCGCCACCGCACCCGGCGCATAGCCTCCGCGTCCAGGGCCAGCAGGTCGCTGCCGTCCAAATGCACCTGACCGCCGGCGATCACGCCGTTCTCCGGCAGCACCCGTAGCAGCGCGTAACCCACCGTCGTCTTGCCGCATCCGGACTCGCCAACCAAGCCCAGCGTCTGCCCGCGGTCCAGAGTGAAGGAGACCCGGTCCGCGGCGTGCACCCGCGCCGGGCCGAGCCGGTAGTGCACGGTCAGGTCGCGGACTTCGAGGAGCGGCATGGGTCAGGCGCGCCCGTGCCGGGAGACTATCACCTGCAGGAGCGCGGCAGGCGGGGTTACCGGTCGCGGCGGTGCAGCGCCGGCGCCACCGGCGGCGTGGGCGGTACCGGCGGCGCGGGCGCCACGCGCGGCGCGGACGGCATGGGTGGCGTGGCGATTACGGCAGCGGCGGGGCGCGATCATCGCTGCCGGCGCAGGCGCGGGTCCAGGGCGTAGCTGACCCCGTCGCCTACCAGGTTGAACGCCAGCACCAGCAGGAAGATGGCCACGCCCGGGAAGACGGCCAGCCACCAGGCGCGGAGGTGCTCCTGGGCGACGTGGAGCAACTGGCCCCAGGAGACGTGATTGGGGTCGCCCAGCCCGAGGAAGCTCAGCGCCGCCTCGGTGATGATGGCGCCGGCCATCTCGAGGGTGGAGTTGGCGATCACGGGATAGAGCCCGTTGGGCAGCACGTGGTGGAGCATCACGCTGAAGGCGCCGGCGCCCGACGCCATGCTGGCCTTGACGAAGACCCGTTCCTTGATGGTGAGGACCTGGGCCCGCGTCAGGCGCGCGTTGGTCACCCACGCCGTCAACCCCACGATGATCATGGTGAAGACGATGTTCTGGCCGAAGACCGCCACCACCAGGATGATCAGGAAGAAGCGCGGGATCATCAGGAAGATCTCGTAGAAACGGGAGAACAGGTCGTCCACCCACCCGCCCAGGTACGCCGGGATTGCGCCCAGCACGATGCCCACGACCAGGGAGATGCCCGCCACGCCCACCGCGAACATCAGCGAGACGCGCGCGCCCCAGATGATGATGGCCAGGACGTCGCGCCCCAGCCGGTCGGTGCCCAGGGGATGGGCGGCGGTGGGCGGGGAGAGTCGCTCCTGGTGCAGGTGGGTGGGACCCAGGGGAGCCAGCACGGGCGCCAGCACTGCCACGGCGGTCGCGATGAGCACGACGGCCAGCCCCGCCACCGACAGCCGGCGCTCGGCGAAGGCCCGCCAGAAGGTGCGCGGCCGGCGCGCCGGGATGGCCAGGGGGGCCGCGGCGGCGTCGGTCGTCACGCGTAGCGCACCCGGGGGTCCAGGACGGCCGTGAGGATGTCGGCGATCAGGAAGACGAGGACGACCCACACGGCGGCAATGAGGAAGGCGCCCATCAGCACGGGGTAATCGCGCTGGATGATGGCGTTGTACATCAGGGTGCCCATGCCCGGCCAGGAGAAGACGGTCTCGGTGAGGACCACGCCGGTGAGGGCGTGGCTCATCCACAGCCCCGCCATCTGCACGACGGGGACGATGGCGTTGCGCAGGGCGTGGCGGAGAAAGACCAGCCGCTCCGGGATTCCCGCTGCCCGCACGGTGGTGATGTAGTCCTCGTGCATGACCTCCACCACGCTGGCGCGGGCGATGCGCAGGAAGACCGGGATGTACAGGCACAACATCAGGGTGACCGAGGGCAGCACCATGTGCCAGGCCACGCTCGCGGCCCGCGCCAGCCCGCCCTGGGCGCCGATGCCGACGAATCCCGCGAAGGGGAACCACTTGAGGTTCAGCGCAAAGACCAGCACCAGCAGCAGCCCGAACCAGAAGACCGGGATCGAGTAGAAGCTGAGCGACGTGACGCTCAGGACCAGGTCGGTGGTCCGCCCGTACCGGCTGGCGGCGAAGACCCCCAGGACCGTCCCCACGGTCATCCCCAGGAGCATGCTGGTGAGCACCAGCAGCAGCGTGTTGGGCACGCGCATCATCAGGACGTCCAGCACGGGCCGGTGGAAGTGGTTGGAGAACCCCAGGTCGCCGCGCAGGAGGTTGCCCAGGTAACTGGTGAGCTGTTCGTGCAGCGGGCGGTCGAGTCCCCAGCGCTGGCGGGTGGTCTCCACCTGCTCCTTGGTGGCCCAGTAGCCCGCCAGGGTGAGCGCCGGGTCGCCCGGGGAGACTTTGACGATGACGAAGTTCAGCACCAGGACCACCAGCACCACCGGCACGAGCTGGGCGGCCCGGCGGAGGATGTACCAGTGGAGGCCGTGCATGGTTACTCGGAGGGGGAGGGCGCATTCCCTCCCCCTTCCGATACCTCCCCCTCCCCTGGTTTCTTCATGCTAGTCAGTTTGGCGATGCTCGGGCCCGGCCAAGCCGGCCCTACGCATGTTTCGGACCAACCGCATGCGCTCAGAGGCACTCTCGCGCGCTCACTTCCTTAACTGCGAGCCCAGCGCCCGCTTGGAGTAGACGTGGGACAGGTCATACCGGGGGATCTTGCGCTGGTAGTCCTTGTCGGAGTAGAACCCCTCCCAGTCGGCCCGGTGGACGTACGCCCAGGCGTACTCCACGATGTTGAAGCGCGGCAGGTCCTGGGCCAGGATCTCCTGGGCCTGCCCGTAGAGCCTCTTGCGGGCGTTGCGGTCGCCGGCGGCCCTCGCCTGCGCGAAGAGCTCGTCCACCTTGGAGTTGGCGTACCCCATGGAGTTGCGGACCTGTCCCGTGCAGACGAAGTTGCAGAAGACGTCGGGATCCGGGCCGTGGGGGCCGCCCAGGAGGGCCAGGTCGAAGTCGTACTTCTTCAGGACCTTCTCCGTGAAGGCGCCCCACTCGATGGACTCGATGCGCACCTCGATGCCGATCTTCTTGAACTGCTCCCGCAGGACCTCGTTGGTCTCCTTGAAGCCCAGAGTGATGGAATCGGAGATGGTCACGCGCATCCGCACCCCGCCCGGGCCCCGTCTGAACCCGGCCTCGTCCAGCAGCGCTTCGGCCTGCCGGAGGTTGTAGGCGGGCTCCTTGGCGTTGGGGTTGAAGGCCCAGGAGTTGGAGAGGTAGGTGCCCCTGGACACCGGCGAGAAGCCCTCGTAGACCCGCTTGGCGATGTCCTCCTTGTCCACGGCCATGGCGATGGCCCGCCGCACCCGGATGTCGTCCCAGGGTT
>JACQTN010000614.1 GCA_016210785.1 Armatimonadota bacterium | reverse complement strand
CGCATACTCGATCGGCATGGCGATGTTCTTCTTGGCGATGTCCGGCGCCGCTCCCGTGCCGCCGTAGCTGCCGTCGATGTGGATCACGTGCGCGCCCGCGTAGAAGGAGCCGATCGCCACCATGTCCACGTCGGTCGGCGTGCTCACCTTCACCGAGACCGCGGCACGCGGGTTGACGGTGCGGATCCAGTCCACGTGCTTCTTGTGGTCTTCCACCGAGTACACGCTGTGGAAGGGAAAGGGCGAGTACAGGCTCACCCACGGCACCGACTCCCGCATGGAGGCCACGACGTCGGTGACCTTGCCGCCCAGCAGGTGCCCGCCCAACCCGGGTTTGGCGCCCTGCGCATACTTGAACTCTACGAAGCGCGCCCGCTGGATCGTCTCCTCGCGCACGCCGAAGAGCCCGGTGGCCACCTGGGTGATCACGTGGTCGGCGTAGGGGATGAGCTCGTCGGGATAGCCTCCCTCGCCGGTGCAGGTGAAGGTGTTGAGTTCCCTGGCCGCCACGGCGCGGGCCAGCATGGTCTGCAGGCTGACCGAGCCGAAGGACATGCCGCCCCCGTAGAAGGGCAGCGAGATGCGCAACCCGGACCCGTCGCCGCGCCGGTTGAGATCCAGGCTCAGGTCGATCCCGGCCTCGGCCACCTCCCGCGGCGGCCGCCATCCCTCGTCCACCTCGAAGACGAAGCGCATCAGGTCGAAGCCGCCGCCCGACCTGCCCACGCGGTATTCGCCGCGCGACGGGGGCTGGCCCGTGGCGGCCATGACCCACGTCGCCTGCAGCAGCTCCTGCGTCCACCGGAGGTCGCCCATCTCGGGCACTTCCGTCTCGCGGGCCTCCGGAGGTCTGGGGCGCACCACCGGAAAGAGAGCGCGAAAGCTCTCCTCCTCGCGCGCGTGGAAAATCGCGCGCCCGGTCTCGCCCCGCAGCCGGCGCACCTCCCGCATGCCCATGGCGCCCAGGCACTCCAGGAGTTGATCGCGCCAGGCGTTCATCAGATTCACGAGCCGCCGGGCGCCCCAGTCCGGGTCGAACTCGCCCGCTTCCGCCGGGCAGCGCGCCCGGTCCGCCCACAGGCCGCACCCGAAGGCCAGCAGCAGCGTGAAGTCGATGGCTACCAGGTCCGCGCCGCACAGGATCGCCTTGGGCACGTGCTCAGCGGCGGCGATGCCCCCGCTCACCACCAGGGTGATCTCGTCGCGCAGGCCGGCTTCTACCAGGCGGCGGTGGACGCCGCGCAGTGCCTCGGCCACGAAGCCCGCCGGTGTCTGCCCGTACTCGTCGGCGTACAGGTGGACGACCTCCGCGCCGCCGCGCGCCAGCGCCTCCACGGCCTCCGCGGTTCCCGCGCCGAAGGGCAGCCGCAGCGCGACGATGGTGCGGGGCGCGGCGCGCCTGATCAGCGATGCGGCGTCGAGGAGTTGCTGGCCCGCCGCGGCCTCGCCCTCCACCTCGACCATCGGGGCGCGCTCCCACAGCGCGCGGTGGCGGTCCACGTCCGCGACCGGCAGGCGCGGCACGATGTGCACCGTCTCATCGCCGAGGTCGTCCCCGATCTCCTCCGGCGTGAGGATCGCCAGCGTGCCCAGGCTAGCGGCAGCGCGGGCCACGGCCTGCACCAGGCTGCGGCGCCCGGCGGGGAAGGGCAGGGGGTTGAAGATGACCGGGATGGGCAGTTCCAGGATGCGCGGGACGGCCGTCAGGAGCAGGCCGCGTTCATCGAATGCCAGCGCCCGGGGCTTGCGGCCCACGTCCACGCTGGTGCTGATGTACTCGCGCCCGTGGATGCCGTCGCGCGTGGGCCGGACGATCTCCGACATGTCCAGCCAGATGCCGTCGAACCCCTCGCCGGCGAACGGCCCGCCGTAGCCGGCCCCGGAGATGGGGATGCGGCCGGTGGCAGCCATGAGCCAGGTCTGGGTGATGATCTCGGGGGTCCAGTAGGGATCGCCGCGGCCTGGAGTGTGGAACGACGGGTGGCCGTACTTGACGTACTCGTCGTTTTCCTTGAACCGGAACTGCGCTGCGGGGGTGAAGGGGAGGGGCGCCGGGTGCCGCTCGATGTGATATCGCGGCCCGTGCCCTGTCATCCTCATTGTGACTTGTTGACCTTCGCCGTCACGCTCAGCATCCATACGCCCTTGGCCGTGGCACGTTCAACGTTCCTGCAAGGTGCGGCGGCGCACCGCGCTCACCGGCACGTTCCACGTTCCTACGAGGTGTTTCGGTTGACCGCGCTCGCCGACTCCGCGGTGCCCACGGTGCCTCTGTACCAGTTGGTGATGGGCAGCCGGCGGTCCCGGCCGAAGGCTTTGGGAGTGATCTTGATACCGGGCGGCGCCTGCCGCCGCTTGTACTCGCTGCGGTCCACCATGGCCGCCACCTTCGCCACCGTGGCCGGATCGAACCCCGCCGCCACCACGGCTGCCGGCGGTGCGTCTTCCTCCACGTACAGCCGCAGGATGGCGTCCAGGACGTCGTAGGGCGGCAGCGTCTCCTGGTCCACCTGCCCGGGGCGGAGTTCGGCGGTGGGCGCCCGCTCCAGCACGCCGCGCGGGATCACCTCCCTGGCCGCGTTGCGGTGGCGGGCCAGCCGGTAGACCAGCGTCTTGGGCACGTCCTTGATCACCGCGAAGCCGCCGGCCAGGTCGCCGTACAGCGTGGCGTAGCCGCAGCTCAGCTCGCTCTTGTTGCCGGTGGCCAGCACCAGCCATCCGAACTTGTTGGACAGCGCCATGAGCAGCGTACCCCTGACGCGCGCCTGCACGTTCTCCTCGGTCACGTCGGGCGGGCGGTCTCCGAACGCGTCGCGCAGCGCGCGCCGGAACGCGTCAAACGGCCCCTCGATGGGGACCACGGTCAGGTCGATGCCCAGGTTGCCCACCAGCGCCCGCACGTACCGCTCGCTGTCCTCGCTGGTAAACGGTGACGGCATGAAGACGCCGTGCACGCGCTCGCGACCCAGGGCGTCGGTGGCGATGGCCGCCACGAGGGAAGAATCCACACCCCCAGACAGCCCCACCACCACGTCCCGGAATCCGTTCTTGCGTACGTAGTCGCGCAGCCCGAGCACCAGCGCGCGGTAGACCTCATCCGTGGCGTCGAGCGGCTCCTCGACGCGGGGCGGTAGCGGCGCGCGTCCGTCCTGTGCCCGCGCCGGCGAGACCACCGTGAGGGTCGGGGTCAGGCCGTCGGTGCCCGTGGATTCGGTGCCGCGCACCGGGTTGTAGCGGCGGGCCCGCCTCACTTCCTCAGGGTCGATGTCGCACAGCAGCAGGTCCTCTTCGAACTGGCGGGCGCGCGCCAGCAGTTCCCCGTCGTGGCCCACCACGAAGCTCATCCCGTCGAAGAGCAGTTCGTCCTGGCCGCCCACCAGGTTCACGTACGCCACGACCGCCGCGTAGTCGCGGGCGCGGGTCTGGATCATCTCCGCGCGCAGGCGCCACTTGCCAGCGTGGTAGGGCGAGCCGTTGAGGTTGACCAGGACCAGCGCACCCGCCTCCGCCTGCGCCATGCATGGGCCGCCCGGATACCAGATGTCCTCACACACGGTGATGCCCACCGGCACCCCGCGCAGGACAAAGACCGGGCACTCCTGGCCCGGGTGAAAATAGCGCTTCTCGTCGAAGACGCCGTAGTTGGGGAGGCGGTGCTTCCGGTAGACGCTGGCGCGCCGGCCGTCGGAGAGGAGGGCTGCGGCGTTGTACAGGTGGTCCGCCGCGTCCACGAATCCCACCGCCGCGGCGATCCCGTGGGTGCGGGCCGCGATCTCCTCCAGACAGGCCAGGTTGTCCCGCACAAAGTCCGGCTTCAGCAGCAGGTCTTCGGGAGGGTAGCCGGTGATCGCCAACTCGGGGAAGATAACCAGATCGGCGCGCCGGTCGCGCGCGGCGTCGATGGCCTCGCAGATGCGCCGTGTGTTCCCCTCCAGGTCGCCGACGGTGAGGTTCAACTGGGCCAGCGCCAGGCGGAACACACTCATGATGAAACTCCCGGGCCGTGCGTGAGCTAGCCCCTGTAAGGTTGGCTGGAGTGGCTTTGCGCCACTCCAGCCTTCATCTTGTTCCCGACCGGGGGAGGCCCTGGCACGTTCGACCCGCGTGCAAGGTACGCCGGCGTACCGCGCTCGCCGAACTCACGGTGCCTCCCCCACGAACCGGCACGTTCGACTCGGTGCAAGGTGTTCCGTTTTACCGCGCTCACCCACTTCGCGGCGCACCCGCGACGGTGGGAGTT
>JACQTN010000608.1 GCA_016210785.1 Armatimonadota bacterium | reverse complement strand
TGATGGGGCTGGGCGTGCTCGCCACCATCGCCGGCGCGGCCCCGCCCAACCTGGTCATCGCAGTCTGGGACAACGAGCAGTGGGCGGAGACCGGCGGGCAGCCTTCCCACACCGCGCGCGGAGCGGACCTGGCGGGGATCGCCCGCGCTTCGGGGATCCCCCGGGTGGAGACGCCGCGGAGCGAGGAGGAGTTCACCGGCGTCATCCGCCGCGCCATGCGCGAGACTGGACCCTGGGTGATCGTGGTCAAGGTGTGCGAGGAGAAACCCGAGGTCCGGCCGCCCGTGGAGCCCGTCCTCAACAAGTCCGCCTTCATGGCCCACGTGCGGTCATTGATTCGCTAGATCCCCGTCGCTGCCGCTTGAGGTGGCATGGCCGCGTTCTCCGCGCCGGCACTGGCGGACCGTGCCACCCGTGGCGAGGACAGCCCGGCGCCTGTGAGGTCGCCGGAATCTGCAGGCTCGGGAGTTATCGGCGGGCGGTGAGGAAACTTGAGGGACCGGTTCAGCCCGCGATGGCAGCGGCCCCGGCCTCCGCACACTGGTGGTCCTGCTCGCCGGTCCCGCCGCCGCAACCGATGCCGCCGATCACGCGGCCCCCGCGCATGATGGGTACGCCGCCCGTGCTGGGCAGCAGGCGACCGTGGCTGAGGGGGGACAGCGCGCCATAGAAGGCGGGGTTGTCCTTGGCGGTCTCCGCCATGACCTTGGTAGGCCGGCGCAGGGCCGCCGCGGCGAAGGCTTTGCCGCGCGAGGTGTCAGGCGTGAAGAATCCCGTGCCGTCGCCGCGTGCCAGCAGGACGAGGTTGCCGCCCTCGTCCACGATGGCCACCGTCATGGGCGTGCCCAGTTCCTTCGCCTTGGCCTGGGCAGCCCGCAGGGCCTTCTCCGCCATCTCAAGCGTGAGGTCGACCATCTCTATGCCCTCCTTCTCATGCGATGCCGGGGATAAGGGCATTATAGCACGGAGAACGGCGCCTGGTACTAACCGGACTGTTCCTATCTGAATTCGCCACCACTACCGGCGTCTGTGGTGCGCGTCGCAGAGGAGACCGAGGCGGGCCCGCCGAAGACTACCGCCAACGATCCCAGGCCCCGTATTCCCTGATGCGGCTGCTGTGACCCTCGACGGCGAGTCAGACAGTTCAACGGCGAGCCCGCTGCCGGACAACCTTGCGGGGACCCGGGCTGAGATATGGCGCCCGCGGCGCGCCGTGCGCCGGTGCGGTTGTCCTCCGGCGCGTCCCTCCCGCGACGTTCTCTCCCATCTCTGCCACACGGAGGAGGCATGCTGCGGCCATGAGAGCCGTCACCTTTCACGAGCACGGCGATGTGGGCGTGCTCCGCTATGAGGACGTGCCCGAACCGGTCCCGGGTCCCGGCGAGGTGGTGATCCGGGTCCGGGCCATCGGGTGCAACTACAACGACCTCTGGGCCCGGCGCGGTCTGCCCGGAATGAAGTTCGACCTGCCCCACATCTCCGGCAGCGACGCGGCCGGGGAGATTGCCGCGGTCGGCCCCGGCGTGAGCGGCGTGAAGGCCGGCGACGCGGTGGTCGTGCACCCGTCCATCTCCTGCCGCACCTGCGAGGCGTGCACGGCCGGCCAGGAGTATTTCTGCCGGCACTTCAAGATCTGGGGCTTCCAGACCGGGCCGCTGGACGGCTCGTACGCGGAGTATGCGAAGGTACCCGCCGCCAACGCGGTGCCGAAGCCGGCGCGGCTGACCTGGGAGGAGGCCGCGTCGATCCCGCTGGTCCTGCTCACCACCTATCACATGCTGGTGACCCGCGCGCAGCTCCGGACCGGCGAGTGGATTCTCGTCTGGGGCGCCACCAGCGGCATCGGCATCGTCGCCGTGCAGCTCGCCCGTCACATGGGAGCCAGCGTCGTCGCCGTGGCCGGTTCGGAGGAGAAGCTGGCAGCGGCTCGGGACCTGGGCGCGCACGTGCTGGTCAACTACAAGACCCAGGACGTGGTGGACGAGGTGCGCAAGGCGACGGGCCGGCGCGGCGTGGACGTGGTCTTCGAGCACACGGGCCAGGAGACGTGGGAGCGCAGCCTCCGCGTCATGGCATGGGGCGCGCGCCTGGTCACCTGCGGGAACACCACCGGGTTTCAGGCCATCACCGATCTCCGCTTCCTCTTCAACAAGCAGCTGAGTCTGCTGGGATCGCACCAGGGCAACAAGGCCGAGCTGATGGCCGGGCTGCGCCTGGTGGAGGCGGGGCACATCAAGCCGGTGGTGGGCAAGGTTTTCCCTCTGCGGGAGGCCGCGGCGGCACAGACGGCCATAGAGACGGGCAACAAGATCGGCAAGATCGTCCTCGTGCCCTGACGAGATGGGAGGTTGGTGATGAGTTACGAGACCATCCTGGTGGACCAGCCCGGCGACGGCATCGACCGCATCGCCGCCGACACGACCGTGCGGGCGGTGATCCTCACCGGGGCCGGGCGCGCAGCCCCCGTCGCCGGAGTGGGGCGCCATGCTGTCGGCGGGGCGGGACTATCTGCGGCAGGCGTGGTGGTTGACCACGTTTCCCGGAATCGCGATCATGCTGGCCGTGATCGCCACTAACCTGCTGGGCGATGGGCTGCGGGACGCGCTGGACCCGCGACTCACGACCTGAGATGCGGCTGCCGCGGTGAGGCTCGCGTGATGCCCTCCCCGCGGCTCAGCACCTGAACCGGCGTCGGCCGCACGCGAGATCACAGGCATCAGGTTCCTATCCGCCGTCGAGGCGAATCCCGGCCTCGCGCAGCCGGCGGACCCACGTCACCGTGTCGCGCAGTCCCTTTCCAGGCTGTACCGTGGTACAAATCCCATCTCCCTGATCCTCGTGATGTCCATCCAGCCGAGCACTGCCGACCCCCTCCTGGAGCTGGCGGATTTCGTCTCCAACGCATTCTTACCGCCGGAGGCGGCGCTCCGTTCGGGACGCTGGGAGTCAGCGGTTCAAAAGCGCTCGCCTCGATCAGTCCGGATGCGGCTTTCAGCGAGTCGGCTGGAGCCGCGCTTCGGTGGTTGCCTTGGCGTTGCCACGAAGTGTGGCGAACCACAAAGCGAATCGGGTCCTCGCCTGATTGCTCTCGCGAACAGCCCGATGTACTAGGTTCGTAGGGGTTGTTGCGACATACCCGTTTTTCACAAGCGCGGCTACGTTCCATCTCCTCTGTCGAACCACTGTTCGCACTGGCCATCCCCGCGCAAAGTTGTTGATCGCAGGCCCGCTCGGCGCCCCTCAGCGAAAGGAGCAGATATGACCGGAAATGTGAGGCAAGCTGCGCCGGCCGCCGCGGATCCCCGCGGCTGGACATACCTCGTCAATGGAGGGGTACGGAGATGAAGCGCTTGGAATTGGTGATCCTGCTGTTGTTATTAATAGCATTGCTGCCGGGTCCGAACTCAATAAGGGTCGCCCACGCTGCCTTGGCCGACTGCACCAGTG
>JACQTN010000607.1 GCA_016210785.1 Armatimonadota bacterium | reverse complement strand
TAGCTCCCTGAAGTAACTGTCCCGGTCGAAGCTCACCGGCAAATTTGAAGTGGCCCTGGCGACCGGTACGCACGGGTTGAATGTGAACGGGCCCGGCGAGAAGGCTGGCCAGGGCGCGTCTCTCCGCACTCACATCGGCACGCAATAACTTGCGCCAATCATTCACCTCTTCTCGAAGGCGCGCCAGGATGGCCTTCTCCTCAGGCAGGGCTGGGCGCTTCTTGGAAATCCCACGGAGCCTGGCTCGATGCTGCGCTACTTCGCGCACGCGCTCGGCGAGAGCCCGCGCCAGGCTCGTGCTGCCGGTCTCGGCGACTGTCTTGGTCAAGTTTGCGATCTCGGCTTCGAGTCGAAGAATCTGCCGGCGCAAGGTGCGTTCCTCGGCTTTGGGGTCGTCCATATTCTCGCGGATGAGCTTCATTGCTCTACCAAACTCCTATCCGGGCTCGCCCGCCCACTCCATGATTCGGGTGAGGGCTCAGTGATCACACTATTAGCCGGGCTTGCCTCGATCGAGGTGCCCATGTCATTTGCCGACCCTCACCCTCTCTCTCCCACGCCTCCGCGAGACGTGGGAATTGTACACCGAACGTCTAACTCTTATCATGGCCTATTAGGCGACTCCCCGGATGCGCGGCACTGATGGTTCATTATGCGCGCTCGGCGCCTCGCTGGCGTATGCAAGGGGATCTGTCCGGCGAAGATCCGCCGATGGCGGCTGCTGGCTCGGATCGAAACGCCGCCGGCATGGTGGCCGGGCCCCTGACCCCGAGTGGCCCCTACACGGGTGGTGCTGTGAACGCGGGCAATAAGGACTACACGGGCGACCGTGGAGGCCGGTAGCACAGCGCGGCAAGTTCCAACGAGATCAGGAAGGCTTTCACAGCTCGCGTCCGCTTGCCACTTGATAAATTCCTCTCAACGCCGATAACCGTACCAGACAGTGTGCTGTCTTGAGGCGGAAGGCATGTGACCGCCTCCGGTGCGGATGCGCAGTGTGCAGGGAGCACATTGTTTCGGGGGAGGACCGTGCCGATGCCTTGAAACGGAGGGTACGCAGGAGGCGCATCATGCTGATGAACTGTTCGCGTTGTCAGCGGATGGCCCGCGCCACGCCGCGAGGCGTGTGCCCCGACTGCCTGAGGCTTGAAGACCAGGAACTGCCTCGGGTGTGGGCCTATATCCACCAGCATCCCAACCAGTCCGCAAGCGAGATCAGCCGTCAGACCAACGTCCCCATCGAGTGGATCCTTCGCTGGCTCAGAGAAGGCCGGCTGGTGGAGGCGCGCCCCATTCCCTATGTTCCTTGCAGGCGGTGCGGAAGGCTCATCCAGGCGGGCGACGAATGCCAGGCCTGCAGCCGCGCCGCCGCGCCACCAACCGCCTGTCAGCCCGACCAGGGGGTAGCGAAGTCCTCCTCACGGACCGGGCAGGACAAAGGCGGGTGGCGCAACACCCGCCGGCCGGGTTGATCGACGGCGGGCCCGGGTCAGATACTGAGTCGGCGCACAATGATCTTGGGTGAGGAGTCGCGAACCAATGACGCACCCGGATGCCCAGGACAAGCCCGGAGGTGACACTCCGCGTTCTGCCAAGATCCTGAGACTACTCATTGCGATTCATTACAAAGCAGCAAGGTGCCGGGAGCAAGGAGACCGCGGGCGACGCCGATCACGCTGGCGACTCGCGGCGCAACGATAACGTCTAGCGTCCTCGCCTGAGTGCCCCGCAAAGGGAGATTCGACCATGACCGGACCACGCTGGATGCTTACCATGTCCGGAGACCGCATCGTTGACCTGGCGAAAGCTCACGAGATCGCGGCGCTCGAGGACTACGGGGTGTGGAGAGTCCGGGCGTTTTTCCCGATCGGGGTGGGCAGGACAGACGAGAGGCGCCCCTATTGGGTGAACCTGGCGGAATACAAGGGCGACGAGGCAAAGGAGCAGGCTGACCGCTTCCTTACGGGTCTGTTTGCGTGGCTGACGACCGGCGCAGGGGAGCCTCCAGAATTTTGACGACACATCTGGTGATGCGAAGACGGACGCGGGCAACGGCTGCCAGCGTGTCGGCGTTGGTATAGACAGGCACCGGCGGGCTCCCCCGCTGGAACCCGGGCGACTCCGAAGCTGCTTCCTCTCAGGACCGCCAGCCACCACCAATATGGGCACGGGGCGCGCCTTTTCACGTCGCGCCCTGTATCAGATAACCGGTCAGGTCGATCCGGTCGTACCCCTTCTTGCGATGCAACAGGTACTTGCCGTCTGCCAGCAATAGGGGCTGTCTCATCCGGGATACCTGGCGTGGCGCGCCACTCTCAATGTGCTGAGTGTGAGCCTACACCGGCTAGGCACATGGTCCTAACATGCGATGCACCGGATTTAGGCATCGACTTATGGCTGCCTAAGAACAGGAAGCAAGGTCAAATACCCGCCATAGGTGAGCCATACAGCACTCACCACCGTGGCGAGTCGTTCCACAGAAATACCCGGCAGCGACATACTGGGTGTGGTAGTGCGTCATGAGAGCACGCGGATTCCTCACCCCCGTCCCTAATTCGAGGCCGACACACTCGGCTCCCTGCCAACGCTGAGAATGCTACTGCCACCGCCGCCACGCTGGGCACCGTCCATGGAGCCGGCGCTAGCCGATAGCCCGCCGCTGAAGCCTCAGGAGCGCGACGTCCCCTCCTGAGCACAACGCATCCGAGGGAAATGTGTCAATGCCGGGTAAGGGGGGTTGGCACCGACGGTCACACTTCAATCGCGAAGCCTTTCCGCGACGCGTACTCCTGCAGCCTCACCACAGTGAAGGCTGGTGCACCGTCGCCAAAGTTTCGCGAAAGAAGGATTCTGCTTGATGACCCTGTATAGTCTTGGGCAAAAAACCCAGTGTGGAGGAAGACAATGATCGTCGTTCGCTTCAAGGTGAAGTGTAAGCCAGAGAAGGCCGAGCAGGCGCGCGCCGCCTTGGAGGCGGTCGTGGCCCCGAGTCGGACTGTCGAGGGTGTCCTGAGCTTCGACATAGCCCGGGACCTCACCGATCCCGACTCGTTCATCGCCACCGAGGTGTTCACGGATCGCGCGTCGCTCGCTCGCCAGGAGTCGCTACCGGAGGTCCAGAAAGTGATCGCGCTGCTTCCGAACGTTCTCGCGGCAGAACCCGAGGCGACTGTGTACAATGTTTCTTCATCCGAACCATGGGGGGCCTGAACCGTCGGTCGGCCACCACGCCGTACGAGCAATCGCGCCATCCGGGCCCAGGCGGGTGACCACCCGGGTCCGTTGCAGGACTGCCAAGCGCCGGCGGGTCTTAACCCCTCCTTCCAAGGGTCTGCGGAATTTCGCCACCGAATGGGATCTTGCAGCACTCTAAAAATCCCGCTGGGGGCACCAAATCCTTTTCTGAAGGACTTTCAGCTGCCTATCTCTTCGCCCTTTTGGCTTTGAGGTCCGGAAGCCACCAAGAGGATGCAACACGATTCTTGGGACTTTCTCGCCGAAAAGGGGTCTTTCAGGCACGAGCGTCCGTCCGGATGACACGGCGGAGTAGGGTTTTCCTTGACGCCAGTGTTTTGATCGCCGCGGCCATCTCCGAGACAGGCGCCGCGCGGGAGCTGATGCGGCGCGCGCCAGCCTCCGCGCGACGTAGTCACCGTCACCCGGGTCGGCGCGCCGGACGGCGCCGCCACCTGCGCGTCCCGCACAGCCACCGCATCGCGCAGGAACAGCCCCGCTGTGAGACCCACCATCACCACCAGTCCCAGGGTGGTGCCGCCCACCGTCATGGCCAGTGCAGGTCCGGGGCAGGTCCCCGCCGCGGCCCAGCCAGTGCCCAACAGGATGCCGCCGGTGATGTGCTTGCGCTCCACCTTCGAGTAGTTCAGCTTCAGGGGACCGCCCAGCGCCGTCTTCCACCCGCGCCGCTGCAGCAGCCACAGCAGCGGCATCGCCGTGCCGATCGCCGACGCCATCAGCAGGAACACGTCCGGCTCCCGCAGCAGCAGCATGTTGTGGATGACGTCGTAGTCGCTGAGCCGGGTGGCCGCGATGGCAAATCCGAAGCCCGCGCCGATGAGGAACCCCAGGGCGTTCATAGGGCGCCTCCGCTCAGCTGGTGCAGGACGGCCGTCACGACGACCGCTGTGAGGATGAAGGTGAAGGTGGGAGTCCATCGCGGAAACGTGCGGCGTCCATGCGCAGGGCCGGCTTCCCACGATGTGTCGGTATCGGTGCTGCGAGTTGAACTACGCAGCACCGGGCTCGCGCCGCCGAGCCCGAGCATCACTGGTACTTCGGGACCCGCACCCTCGCGGGTGCGCCGTGAAGTCGGTGAGCGCGGTTAATCGGAACTCCTTGCACCGAGTCGAACGTACCGGGTCGTGTGCGCCGTGAGTCCGGTGAGCGCGGTA
>JACQTN010000613.1 GCA_016210785.1 Armatimonadota bacterium | reverse complement strand
GCCGACCATGGCCGCGCCGAACACAATCACCAGGCGCGCGCCGGGCGATCCCTGGGCGACCACGCCGAAGGTCGCCGCCACCGCGCCGGCCAGCACCGCGGAGACCGGCGCGGCGATCCCCATCGTCCCCACCGCCAGCGCCCGGTAGAGGGCGGCGATGCCCGCGCCGCCCAGCAGCCCCGCGCCGGCGGCCCAGGCCAGCGACACCGCCGCGGGCACGGACTCGCCGCGCAGAACCGCCAGCGCCACCATGAGGAGGACGCCGGCACCCTGCGACGCCGCCACGGCATGGAACAGGTTGCCTCGCCGCGCGGCCAGGCCCCCACCGAAATCGCCGGTGCCCCAGGCCAGCGCAGAAATCAGGCCGAAGACGATGGAGGGTGTCGGCATCGACGCCCGCGCGCCGGCGCCTAGGGAATCAGCAACAGCTTGCCCGTGGTCTTCCGCCCCTCCAGACGCCGGTGCGCCTCCGGCGCGTCTTTGAGGGGAAAGGTCTCGCTGATCCGGACCTTCAGCATGCCCGAGGCGATCCACCCGAAAATATCGTTGGCCCGCTGCAGCAACTCCTCCCGCGTCGCCGTGTAGTGGGCGATGGTGGGCCGCGTGAGGAAGAGCGACCCCTTGGCGTTGAGGATCTGGGGATCGAACGGCGGCACCGGACCGCTGGCCTGACCGCACAGCACCAGATACCCACGCATCGCCAGGCAGTCCAGGCTCCGCTCGAACGTGGTCTTGCCCACCGAGTCGTACACGACCTGCACGCCGCGGCCGCCGGTCAGGCGCTTGACCTCCGCGGCGAAGTCCTGCTTCGTGTACAGGATCACGTCGTCGGCCCCCGCCTCTTTGGCCAGCGCGGCCTTCTCCTCCGTGGACACCGTCCCGATCACCCGCGCGCCCCGCATCTTCGCGATCTGGACGAGCAGCAGCCCGACACCACCGGCCGCGGCATGCACGAGGGCGATGTCCCCAGGCTTGAGCGGATAGGTGCTGTGGGCGAGGGAGTGCGCAGTCAGCCCCTGCAGGACGACCGCGGCGCCAACCCGCGCGTCGATACCGGCGGGGAGCTTGAGCAGCCGCCCCGCGGGGACCACGGTGAACTCCGCGTAGGAGCCCATCACGCCGCTGTACGCGACGCGATCTCCAACCTTGACGTCCGTGACCTCGGGACCCACCACCTCGACGACGCCGGCGGCCTCGAATCCTGGCGTGAACGGCAGCGTCCCCCTGTACTGCCCGCTGCGGAAGTAGATGTCGATGTAGTTGACGCCGACGGCCTCTACCTTCACCCGCGCCTCCCTGGGGCCGGGCTCGGGTGCCGCCACGTCTTCGTACCGCAAGACCTCCGGCCCGCCGATCTCATGGATGCGAATGGCTTTCATCCCGTTACCTCCCGAATCACCCGCCGAAACCGGGTGATGAACTGGATGGGCTCCGCTCCGACACGGGGGAATCCCGGCGGGTCACATGCTACAGCACATACTACATAATAAGCAAAAACCTGCCGCGTTCCTGCACGCAGCGCCGGAGCAACACGTACTTCGTCATCGACCCCGCAGGTCTGGATCTATCGACTGCTGGTGCCGGTTATCGTGATCGAGGTCGTCCAGCCGGCACACCAGTATGGGTTGCTACGATCCGTGCTCTCCCGAAGGCCCCGGACGAGGGAGCTACGTCCTCAGATGCGGATCCAGGACGCCCGCGCGACGTCAATCGCGTTCTTCGTTCCATCCAACGTCGCGCGGGTCTCCCCGCAGGACCCGAGGCTCATGTTCTGAGCCGAGGGTCCAAGGCGTCCCGTAGTCCATCACCCATCAGGTTGAACCCCAGCACCGTGAGCATGATGGCGAAGCCGGGGAAGACGCCCACCCACCAGGCGGTGCGCAGGAACGCCCGCCCCTGGTTGATCATCCCGCCCCAGTCCGGCAGCGGCGGCTGCGCGCCCAGGCCGAGGAAGGACAGGCCGGCGGAGGCCAGGATCGCCGTGCCCACGTCGAGGGTCGCCAGCACAACCACCGGGGCGATGACGTTGGGCAGGATGTGCTGCAGCATGATGCGGACGTCGCGGGCGCCCAGGGCGCGGGCCGCGTCCACGTACTCGTGCTTGCGCACCGACAGCACCGAGCCCCGCACGAGCCGGGCGAACGCCGGGATCTGATTCACGCCCACCGCGATCATCACCTGGTACAACCCCGGGCCCAGCGCCGCCACAACCGCCAGGGCCAGCAGGATGCCGGGGAACGCCAGCTTCACGTCCATGAGCCCCATGATCACGCGGTCCGTGTTCCCGCCGTAAAAACCCGAGAGCAGTCCCAGCAGCGACCCGGTGGGCAGGCTGATGCTCACCGCGAGCGCGCCCACCATGAGGGAGATCCGCGCCCCCCAGACGATGCGGGCCAGCAGGTCGCGCCCCAGCATGTCGGTCCCCAGCGCGTGCGCCGGAGACGGCGGCCGCAGGCGCTTCAGCAAATCCTGATCGTCGTACCCCTGGGGCGCCAGGACGGGGGCGAAGAGGCTCACCATGAAGACGCCGGCGATGAGCAGCGCGCCCACGATCACCAGGCGCCGGCGGAACAGCCGGCGCAGGAACACGGCTTCGAACCGCGGACGCACTGCCGGGGGAGCCTCAAGAACCAGCGGCCGTGCCACGTCTCTCCCCTCACCCCTGACCCTCTCCCCATCCGGGGAGAGGGAGTCATTCCTCGTAGCGGATGCGGGGATCCACCAGGGCGTACAGCAGATCCACGCCGAGATTGACCGTGACGAACGAGAAGGCCACGACCAGGATCGCCCCCTGCACCATGGGGTAGTCGCGACTGGAGATCGCCGTGACGATGAGCGTGCCGATGCCCGGCCAGGCGAAGACCTGCTCGGTGATCACCGCGCCGCCCAGCAGCACGCCCAGCCGCAGCCCGACCACGGTGACCACCGGGATCAGCGCGTTGCGCAGGGCGTGGTGGTTGATCACGACCCGCTCGATGAGCCCCTTGGACCGGGCGGTGCGCACGTAGTCCTGGCGCATGACCTCCAGCAGGCTGCTGCGGGTGAGGCGGGCGATGATGGCGGCCGACGGGGTGCCCAGGGCGATGGCCGGCATGATCATCGCCTGCACGCCCTCCCACGTCCACAGCGGTCCGCCGCGTCCCGACGCGGGCAGCCAGCCCAGATAGTAGGAGAACGCGAGCATGAGGAGCAGGCCCAGCCAGAAGGTGGGCGTGGAGACGCCGGCCAGCGCGCCCAGCGTTGCGCCGTAGTCGTAGGCGGTGTTGGGGCGCGTCGCCGCCAGGATGCCCGCGACCACGCCGATGGCCACCGACAGGATCAGGCTGGTGACGGCCAGCTCCATGGTGTAGGGGAAGCGCGCGCCGATCTCGTCGCGCACGGAGCGCCCGGTGCGGATGGACCGGCCCAGCTCCCCGTGCAGCACGCTGCCCAGGAAGCGCCCATACTGGACCAGGAACGGGCGGTCGAGGCCGAGCTGGCGCCGGATCATCTCCACGTCCTCTTCAAACGCCTGCTCGCCGGCCACCAGCCTGGCCGGGTCTCCGGGGCTCAGGTGGAGGATCAGGAACGCCAGCAGCGCGGCGCCCAGCAGCACCGGCACGGCGGCGATCAGTTTGCGGACGACGTAAGCCCACACGTCACGGCGCTCCGGCTCCGGCCGTCCGCGGTGCCGGACGGCCGGAGCCTGCGGGTGCTCTCCGTCCCGCGAACCCGCCTCTCACCCGCGTCACTTGAGCCAGACGGGGAGGAAGTCGGTGCGCGGCGCGCTGTGGATGTAGCCCTGGACGCGGCTGGAGGTGATGGCGATCTTGAACTCGTTGTTGATGGGAACATACCAGGCGTTCTTGTTGACCAGGTCCACGGCCTTGGCGTAGAGCATCTTCCGCCGGCCTTCGGAGAAGGCAATCAGCCCCTCGTCGAGCGCGGCGTCAATCGCCGGGTCGCTTTGCTTGGCGTAGTTCGCCCGCCCCCTGGTCTTCGCCATGGCGTCCAGGAAGAGCGAGGGCTCCCCGCTGCTCTGGTTCCAGCCCAGGAACGCCGCATCGTAGCGACCCGAGCGAACCTCCTCCAGGAAGGACGCCCATTCCATCACTTTCACGCGGCACTCCGCGCCGACGCGCCGCAGGCGGTTGCAGATGACCTCGGAGATCTCCTTGTCCGCGAAGTACCGGCCGTTGGGAGAGTGCAGGACGAAGCGCAGGGCCTGGCCGTCCCTGGTCAGGACTCCGCCCGTTCCCGGCTTCCATCCGGCCTCCGACAGCAGCGCCCTGGCCTTCTGGAGGTCGTACGGATACGTGGTGTAGGTGCCCTTGGCCGGGTGGAACGGGCTCTGCACCGGCAGCACCGTGTCCACCGAAACCGCCATGCCGCCCGCCAGGGCGTCCACGATCTGCGGCATGTCCAGGGCGTGGTTCAGCGCCTGGCGCACCTTCAGATCGGCGAAGACCGGGCGACTGCTGTTCATCGAGATGAACCGGATCCGGTAGGTGGGCACGCGGTGCACCGCGAAGCGCGGGTCCTTGCCCAGGCGGATGATGTCCTCCCGGCTGGCCCGCATGATGTAGTGCACGCCGCCCGTCTCCAGCTCGATCACGCCGGTGTTGGGATCGAGGATCGGGCGGAACACCAGCCGCTCCATCTTGGGCGCCGCCCCCCAGTAGTTGGGGTTGCGCTCCAGGATCACCCGCTGGCCCTGGATCCACTGCACCCAGCGCCACGCCCCTGTGCCGATCGGTTTGAACGAGAACTCTTTGCCCAGCGTCTCGTATGCCTTCTTGCTGGGGAGGTAGGCCGCGTTCGTGGTCAGCACGTACTCCAGGAACGCCGCGTTGGGCTCCTTGAGGGTGAAGGCGATGGTGTACCGGTCCGGCACGGTGATCTTCTCGATCACCGAGAACTGCGCCCGGAACCCGCTGGCCTCCCTGGGGTCGAGCACCCGCCGGTAAGCCCACTCCACAATGGACGCGTCGAAGTCGGACCCGTCGTGGAACTTCACGCCCTTGCGCAGCGAGAAGGTCCAGGTTCGCCGGTCGGGCGAGATCTTCCACCCCTCCGCCAGGGATGGGACGACCTTGCCCTCGTGGTTGCGCTGCACCAGTTGCTCGTACACCATGCCCGCGACGAGACTGGTGGGCGCCTCCTGGATCCGGATCGGGTCGAACCAGGTGACGTCGGCCTCATTGCCGATCACCAGTTCCTGCCTCGCGGGAGCCGATGCCGCAGACCCACCCAAGACCAGGAGAACGGCCACCAGCACGAGGATGAGATACCGCCCTGTGTGCATTCCCGTCACCTCCCATGGCATGCCACATTCATTTTACTCTGCGCGGTCCCTACTGCCTGCCCTTGCGCCGGGCCTCGAGCGGCAAGCCCCGTCCGGAAGGCATTTCAGGCTACCGGCCCACGGGGAAGCCGCCGCCGAGGGGCCGGCCGGGGCCGGCCGCGCCAAAAGGACCGTCCCACCGGGGTCGTGGCGCTCGTTTGTCCGCCGGTCGGTGCTGGGCAGGTCGCGGGTTTGCCAGTAATCATCGAACTGACGACCCTTACTC
>JACQTN010000612.1 GCA_016210785.1 Armatimonadota bacterium | reverse complement strand
TTGCACCAGAGCGGGACGTACATGGCGCCCCCTCACCCCGGCCGGCACGTGCAACGTCCGTGCAAGAGTGTTTTCATGTCACCACGCTCGCCGACTTCGCGGCGCCCCCCATCGGGGAGAGGGAGTCCTGCTCATTCCACGCGGCCGCAGAGGAACCACCGCCGCCGGCGTCGATCGTAGTACACCCACAGCAGATCGCCGCGCCGCGTCTCCACGAAGTGATACTCCCGGTGGACTTCCCTCACCCACCACCCGCCGGAGACAATGTAGGGACCGATGATCTCGTCCACCGCGCCGTGCTCTAACCCCAGCGCCAGCCAGCCGTCGTCGTGGAGGGCGCGCGGCGGCGGCAGCAGTGGCACCGGTCCCGAGAGAATCCGCCGCACCAGCGGCCGCACAGGGCCCGGGGTCTCGCCCTCGGGATCCCCAAAAGCTCCTGCGGGCGTTGGGGGGTGGGGCTCACCCCCAGGATCTCTAGGGGTGGGCTGACGCGAGTTCGCCGGGGCGAGCGCGCGCACCGGCTCCCACGCAAAGCGCGCTTCGGGCAGATGCCCGCTCCGCAGCCGTGCCCGCACCACGGCCTCCTCGCCGAACTCCGCCCGCAGGCGGGCGATGGCGCGGTTCGCCGCGGCCGGGTCGCGCCGGGGATGTTCGACGAAGAAGCGGATCTGCTCCGGCGTGGCCGGCGTACCCACGGCGACCAGATCGATCTCCGTGATCCCGCCCGCGCGGCCAGCGCCGGCTTCTCGCTCCGCGGCGCTCTCCCATCTCGCGCCGCTCTTCCGTCCCGTGCCCGTCTCCCGCCCCGCGCCGATCTGCGCCGCCTCCAGGCGCAGCCGCACCAGGTCCAAAATCTGCACCACTTCCAGCGTGGGCGCGGCCGGGCGGATGTGATCCTCACGCCATCCGGCGCGGTCCAGCAACAGGCGCAGGATCAACTCGGCCAGCGCTTCCCCGCGCGCGGCCAGCGCGGCCAGCATCGGGTGGACGAGCCCTTTGATCACAAACAATAGCCGCGTGCTCTCGGTCTCGGGCGCGTCGAGGATGACCCGGCGGCGGACGGGCTCGATCTCCCGGGACGGCCGCAGCGGCGTCCACAGCTCCCCCGCGGCCATCCGGTGCAGCCGGTACGCCTGCGGCCCGAACCGCTCCAGCAGCCCTTCCGCCGGCAACCGCAGCAGCGCCCCCACCGTCCGCACGCCCAGCGCCCGCAGCGCGTCGCGGAAGTCCGGGTCGATATCCAGGCGGTCGAGCCGCACCCCGAGCGCCGCCGCTTTCTCTTCCTCGGGTGCGCGGAACACCCGGATGCCGCGGCAGACCCGGGCCATCGCGCAGGTGCCGAAGCGCGTGAATCCCACCACCACGGCCGCCGCGAAGCCGGCCTCCTTCAGGTCGGAGCGGACGACGGCCGCCCAGTTGGCGGGCGAGCCGTAGAGCCGGTCGAGCCCCACCAGGCCCACCCAGAAGATCCCCGGGTCGTCCTCCGCCGGCTCCACCTCCGGGGAGAACTGTCGGAGCCTGGTGGCCAGGTCGCTCACCGCGTCCGCGATCTGCGACGCGGAGACCGTCGCGGCGCGGAGGTTCCCCGCCAGCCCCAGCGCCACGGAGTAGCGCAGGCCCGGCAGGACTCCCGCCTGCCGGGCCTGCTCGTTCACCCACAGCACCGGGCTGTGCGGCCGGTCCTCTTCCACCACCACGGGCAGCCCGCGCCAGTGCGGATGGCGCCGCTGCGCGATCTGCAGCGGCAGCGCGGGGAGATGCACACAGGCCAGGGTGACGACGGCCGGGGTGGCGGCGCGGTCCGGGCGATCGACGCGATTCACGCGATCGGCGCGATCCGGGGGATCAGTGCAGCCCGGGCGGTCCACAGCACACCTCCGCGTGCCTCCACGTCGGCCCCCGGCGCTTGTCCTTGATCACGCGCAGCTCGCATCGGAACCGGTCGGCCCCCACCTTCACGCGCTGGACCGCGGCCCGCAGTGAGATCAGCGAGCCGAGCGACGACGCACCCTCGGCGCCTCCGTCGCCCCGCGCTCCCCCATCCCGAGTCTCATGACTCCGGGTTCCACGCCCCCGGGGTCCACGGTCCAGGATGCCGTGCCCCTGAACTCCACGGCCCAGAGTCCCGTGCCCCTGAGTGAGGAAGACGATCGCGGCGTGATGCTTTTGGGCGAGGCCGGACAGGCGGGCCACCAGTGGCGCCGGCAGCCGGGCGTCCGCCCCCAGGTCCAGGACGACCAGACCGAACGCACCCGATCGCACCAGACGGTCCGCGGCGCGCCCCGCGGCGACCGCATCGGGCACGCGCACCACCAGGAGCGCGTCGAGATCCACGCCCCCTGCGGCCACGTCGGGCGGGAAGAACGCGTGCTGCGGCACGGTGATCCACGCCGCGGGCTCGTCGCGCCGTTGCGCGTCCAGCACCAGGCCGAAGGCAAGCGTGAGGGCGGCCGAGTCTCCAGGTCCGGACAATTCTACGAGCCGCCCGGCGAGTTCAGCCAGACCCCAGGCCGGCGTGGGCCGAGCATCAGCGACGTGGCCCCGCCGGAGCGGAAGCGCAGCCAGGCGAGGAAGCGTACGCAGGTGGGGTTCAGGATCCGGCAGCGGTTCGGGGTCATGCATGACCATCGCGCGTTCCACCCGTTGTCTGGCATGTCGGACCCCGAAGCCGGCAGACCCTCACCGCGATGATGGGGGACTCCCTGGCAAACCCAGAGCCCATCTAATAGCGTACATTTGTTCGGTATTCAGGTCAAGTCTCAGACGCGCTTCCTATCCAGATTCCGGCTTGCCGGAATCTCCCTATTCCGGCTACACTGGAAAGTGCCATGGAAATCGTGCGGCTCGGGAAAAAAGGTCAAGTCTCGCTTCCCAAGGCGGTGTTGCGACGGCTGGGGCTGGAGAAAGAGGCGCTCTTGCTCGTCGAGATCACACCGGACGGTGGCATCCTGCTCAGACCCGCAGGAGTCTACCCCATTGAGGTGTACAGTGAAGAGCGCATCAGGGAGTTCATGGCGGAGGATCGCCTGACTCCCCAGGAGGCCCGACGGATCAAGCGCCGCGCCCGTTCAACGCCCTGATGCGCATCTTCATGGATGCCAACGTCCTCTTTGCGGCAGCGATCAGCCCTCAGGGACGATCGGCGGTGTTGTTCCTCCTGGCGCAGGAAGGGCTCTGCGAGCTGTTGACGTCTTCACACGCGGTGACCGAATCCCGGCGGAATCTCGCGGCTCGATATCCTGAGGCCGTAGAGCGATTCGAGTCATCCCTGCGCATCGTCACCGTTGTCCCGGAAGCGACCTCTTCCCGGGTGGCCTGGGCGCGCCGCCACGGCCTGCCGGAACAGGATGCGCCAATCCTGGCCGCGGCGGTCGCGGCACGTGCCGACGTGCTGGTCACCGGAGACCGTACCCACTTTGGCCACCTGCTTGGCCAGATCGCTGGTGGAGTACGGGTGCTCGGGCTGGCCGACACCCTTCGTCTGCTGCTCCGGGTCGAAAGCGATAAATGAAGGCCTCCGGATCGTGCTGACGGCATGGCCTGCGACCGTCAGGACGATCCGACCATGATGACCCCGATGATGATAATCACGATGCCGGCCAGCCGCACGGCGGAGATCCCTTCGCGGAAGATAAACCACGAGGCCAGCGTGACCACCACGTAGGTGAGCGCCAGCATCGGGTAGGCGTAGCTCAACTGCACGCGGGACAGCACGATAATCCAGAGGAACGAGGCCAGCGCGTAGAGCGCGACCCCCAGCAGGACCAGCCAGTTGGTGAACAGCCGCACGATCCCCGAGGCGGCCTGGCCGACGCTCATGGGCCCCATCCCGGTGGCGGCCAGCTTCCAGCAGACCTGGGCCGTGGAGCCCATGGCCACCGAGAGCAGCACCAGATACAGCGATCTCATCGAGGCTTCCCCTCCGTGTAGTCGTAAAATCCCCGCCCGGTCTTGCGCCCGTGCAGGCCGGCCAGCACCATCTGCTTGAGCAGCGGCGGCGCGGCGTAGCGCGGGTCCTTGAACTCCTGGTACATCGCCTCGGCGATGTAGTAGGTCGTGTCCAGCCCCACGAAGTCCAGCAGCGTCAGCGGCCCCATGGGATGGTTCAGGCCCAGTTGCACGGCCGTGTCGATCTCCTCCTTGCTGGCCACGCCCACCTCCAGCGCCCGCACCGCGTCCAGCAGGAAGGGGACCAGCAGGAGATTCACGACGAACCCGGGGCGGTCCTTGCACACCACCACCGTCTTCCCGCAGGAGGCCGCGAACTTCCGCCCCGCCTCCAGCGCGGCCTCGCCGGTCAGCAGCCCCCGCACCATCTCCACCAGCGGCATCACCGGCGGCGGGTTGAAGAAGTGCAGCCCCAGGACCTGGGCCGGGCGCCCGGTGGCGGAGGCCATCTCCGTGATGGACAGGGAAGAGGTATTGCTGGCCAGCAGCGCGTGCGGCGGGCAGAGACCGTCGAGTTCCGCGAAGAGCCGCTTTTTGTCGTCCATGCGCTCGATGATCGCCTCGACGACTAGGTCCGCCTCCGCAAACGGCGCCAGATCCACGGTGCCCCGGATGCGGGCGCGCGCGGCCTTCGCGTCGGGCTCGCTCACCTTCCCCCGGCTCACCGCCCGTCCCAGCGAGGCGTCGATCCGCGCCAGCCCCCGCGCCAGCAGGTCGTCATTCACCTCCCGCACCACCACCTGGTAACTGGCCCGGGCGCACACCTCCGCGATGCCCGAGCCCATCAGGCCACATCCCACCACACCAACGCGCGTGATCTCCATGGGGGTCCTCCCGCTTCTGCTTCTCTCCACAAGGAGTTCCTTGATTATGCCGTGCCGCGCACTCAGTCTGGGCCTTCGGTCGCCGGGACGATTCCAGCCCGCCGCGGCGAGGCCGGGACGATGTCCACCGACGTGTGGCGCAGGTCCTCCGCGCCCAGGATGATGACCTGGTCAAAACCTTCCTGGGGGATCGCCGGCAGCGCCTCGCGGAGCTCTTCCTGGTGTTTGGTGATCACGGCGCGGCCAACGCGGCGGCGCCGCTGCGTGTCGTGATGGTAACAGACGTCTTCCGGCACGTCGAAGACGATGACGACGACCGGGACGCCGTGGCGCCGGCCGATGCGCAGCAGGGCGCGCCGGGCCTCTCGCCGCACCGCCGTGCTGTCGGCGACGGTGAGCCGGCCCAGCCGCAGCCGGCGGTCGATGATGAAGTGGAACAACTCGAAGGCGTCCCGCGAGATGCTGATGTTGGACTCGTCGTCGCTGAGGAGGGCCCGGCACCGGTCGCTGGAGACCACCGTGGTCTCGGGGAAGAACCGGCGCGCGAAGGTGCTCTTGCCGCTGCCGGCCGGGCCGCACAGGATCACCAGGGAGGGATTGGGGATCGTGATCTTGGGCATCGTCGGCTTCTCTCTACAAGGAGTGACCTGATCTGGCACCGGCACGCGCCACGTTTCTGCAACGTGCCCCACTGTACCGCGCTCACCGGCACGTTCGACGTGCCCGCAAGGCGCGGCGCGTTCAACGTTCCTGCAAGCCGCTTCGTCATACCGCGCTCACCGACTCCGCGGTGCCCACGGCGCCTACGCAGCTTCTGAGCAAGCGATGACCTCGTGGATGAGCGGCCGCGGCGCCGCGGCGACCGGGCCGATGGTGTAGGCCGCCCGCACGCGCGGCGCGACGCGGGCGGCATCCTCCGCAGTTCGGGCATGGATGCGGGCCAGGGAATCGCCGGCGGCGACGCGATCCCCCACCTTGGGGGTCAGCACGATGCCGACGGCGGGGTCGATGGCGTCCTCCTTGTGCGCGCGCCCGGCGCCCAGGGCCATGGCCGCCAGGCCGATCGCCTCGGCGTCGATCGCCTGGACGAACCCGTCCGCCGCGGCCGGGACCGGCGCCGTGTGGGCCGCGCGCGGGAGGCGTGAGAGATCTTCGACGGCGCCGGGATCGCCGCCCTGCGCCTCGAGCATCGCCCGCAGCTTCGCCAGCGCCTCACCGCTGCGCAGCCGGGCCTCCAGGGCGGCCCGCGCGGCCTCGGGGTCCGCCGCGGCGCCGCCCAGCATCAGCATGCGGGATCCCAGGGTCAGGCACAGCTCGCGGAGATCCGCGGGCCCCTCCCCTCTCAACGCCTCCACGGCCTCCCGCACCTCCAGCCCGTTGCCCACGGCGAAGCCCAGCGGCTGGTCCATGTCGCTGATCACCGCCTCCGTCCGCCGTCCCACCCGGTGGCCGATGGCAACCATCGCCCTCGCCAGCGCCCGCGAGTCTTCCATCGTGCGCATGAACGCTCCGCTGCCAGTCTTCACGTCCAGCACGATGGCGTCGGCGCCCGCGGCGATCTTCTTGCTCATGATGCTGCTGGCGATGAGCGGGATGCTCTCCACGGTGGCGGTCACGTCGCGCAGCGCGTATAGCCGCTTGTCGGCGGGGACCAGGTCGGCGGTCTGCCCGGCGATGGCGCAGCCCACGCGGTTGACCTGCGCGATGAACGCCTCGGGCGTGAGGTCACAGGAGAACCCCGGGATGGACTCCAGCTTGTCGAGGGTGCCGCCGGTGTGCCCCAGGCCGCGGCCGCTCAGCTTGGCCACGGGGATGCCCGCGCTGGCCACCAGCGGGATGAGCACCAGCGAGGTCTTGTCGCCCACGCCGCCGGTGCTGTGCTTGTCCACCTTGACCCCGCGGATGGCGCGCAGGTCCAGCGTGGCGCCCGAGCGCACCATGGCCATGGTCAGCGCCGTGGTCTCCTCCGGGGTCATGTCCCGGAAGTAGACGGCCATGAGAAAGGCGGCCATCTGGTCGTCGGGGATCTCGCCGCGCACGAAGCCGCCCACCAGGACCTCGATCTCCCCGGCCTCCAGGGCGTGGCCATTCCGCTTCTTGAGGATCAGGTCGTAGACGCGCATGGCCGAACCGGCGATCAACCCGAGAGAGACATCTCCCGCACCACCCGCCTGACCAGCCGGATGAACCTCGGCTCCAGTTCCTTTGCCGCGGCGATGACCCCCTCATGCGTCAGCGGCTCCGCACGGATGCCGCCGATGACGTTGGTGATGGCGGAGACGGCCAGGACCCGCATGCCCATCTGCCGGGCCACGATCACCTCCGGCACCGTGGACATCCCCACCGCGTCCGCGCCCCACCGCCGGAACATTTCGATCTCCGCGGGCGTCTCGTAACTGGGTCCCGCGACCGCGATGTAGACGCCGCTGCGCAGCGTCATCCCCTCCTCTTGCGCGATGCGGCGGGCCAGGCCACCGAGCGCCGCGTCGTAGAGCCGGCTCATATCGGGAAAGCGCGGCCCCAGCGCGGGGTCGTGAGGACCGATGAGCGGGTTGGTGCCCGTGAAGTTGATGTGGTCGGTGAGAAGCATCAGGTCCCCCGCCCGAAACTGCGGGTTGATCCCTCCGGCGGCGTTGCTCGCCACCAGCGTGCCCGCTCCCAGCGCCCGCATGACGCGGACGGGAAGGGTCACCTGGACCGCGGTGTAGCCCTCGTACAGGTGCACCCGGCCCTGCATGGCGACCACGCGCTTCCCTTCCAACGCGCCCAGGATGAGGCGTCCCGCGTGGCCCTCCACCGAGCCGCGCGGGAAGTGCGGGATCGCTTCATATGGCAGCGCGGCCTCCGCCGCGATCTCGTCGGCCAGGGCGCCGAGGCCGGAACCCAGGATCAGCGCGATCTCCGGCACGAGCCCCGTCCGCCGCCGGATGGCGGCGGCCGCCTCCTGGATGCCGCTTCGCAGGTCGGTCATGCGCGCCCGGTCACCGCGGTCGCGTCCATCTCCGCGCCGGCATCCCTCTCACGCGATCGCCGCCAGGAAGCTCTCGCCCGGCCCTTCCCACCGCACGCCCAGCGCGGCAGCCGCCGTGGCGCCCACGTCGGCGAAGCACCGGCGCAGGCCCAGCGCCGCCGGGCGCACCCGCCGCCCCCAGGCCAGCACCGGCACGTACTCGCGGGAGTGATCGGTGCTGGGCGTGGTGGGATCGTTGCCGTGGTCGGCGGTGATGATGAGCAGGTCGGCGGATCCCAACGCTTCCAGGATATCCTCGAGGCGCGCGTCGATCATCTCGAGCTGCCGGGCGTATCCGGCCACGTCGTTGCGGTGGCCGTACTTCATGTCGAGATCCACCAGGTTGGTGAAGACCAGCCCGCGGGATGTCTCCCGGACGGCGCGCACAGTCTGGTCCACGCCGTCCACGTCGTCGCGCGTGTGCACGGCGAGGGTGAGGCCGCGACCCGCGAAGATGTCCTCGATCTTTCCCACCCCCACCACCGGCAGACCCGCCGCCGAGACGGCGTCCAGCACGGTGGGCGAAAGCGGCGGCACGGAGAAGTCCTTCCTGCGCTCGGTGCGCGTGAAGTTCCCCGCGGTGCCCGCGAACGGCCGGGCGATGACGCGGCTCACGGCGTGCTCGCCGGTAAGGAGCCCGCGGGCGATCCGGCACAGTTGGTACAGGCGCGCCACCGGGATGACCTCCTCGTGCGCGGCGATCTGAAAGACGCTGTCGGCGGAGGTGTAGACGATGGGCCGGCCGGTGCGCATGTGCTCCTCGCCCAACTGCTTGATGATCTCCGTGCCGGACGCGGGGACGTTGCCCAGCACCCTCACCCCGGCCGCGCGCTCGAACGCCCCGATGATCTCCGGCGGGAATCCCCGGGGGTACGTGGGAAACGGCCGGGACAGCACCACGCCCATGATCTCCCAGTGGCCGGTGGTGGTGTCCTTGCCACTGGATGCCTCCGCCATCTTCCCCCACGCCGCCTCCGGGGCGGGAACCGGCGGCACGCCGGCGATCTCCACGATGTTGCCCAGCCCCAGCCGGCCCAGCACGGGAAGTCGCAACCCGCCCATGGCGGCCGCGGCGTGGGGCAGCGTGCTGCTGCCCTCGTCGCCGTAGCGCGCCGCGTCGGGCAGTTCGCCGATGCCGGCGCTGTCCAGCACCAGGACCAGCACGCGGGCGAAGGCGCTCACGGCAGGGAAAGGTGGTCGCGCGGATGCGCCCTGGCGTGGATCTCGCGCAGGCGCTCGCGGGCCAGGTGGGTGTAGATCTGCGTGGTGGCGATGCTCGCGTGCCCCAGCATTTCCTGGACGGCCCGCAAATCGGCGCCGCGTTCCAGCAGATGCGTCGCAAACGAGTGCCGGAGCACGTGCGGGGTCAGCCGGCGCGCGATGCCGGCCCGGCGGGCATAGCCGCGCAGGATCTTCCAGAAGCCCTGCCGGGTGAGGCGCGTGCCGCGGCGATTCACGAAGAGCGCGTTGGTGGCCCGCCGGCCGGCGCGCAGCAGGTGGGGGCGCCCCCGCTGCACGTAGGCGTACACCGCCGCCACCGCCTTGGTGCCGATGGGCACGATCCGCTCTTTGCTCCTCTTCCCCAGGCAGCGCACGTACTCCACGGCCAGGCTCACGTCGCCCACGTCCAGCCCCACCAGTTCCGAGACGCGGAGGCCAGAGGCGTACATCAACTCCAGCATGGCGCGGTCCCGCAGCCGCACGGGTTCTTCCCCCGATGGCCCGGCCAGCAGGCGGTCCACCTCCTCCACGCTCAGCACGTGCGGGAGGCGCCGGCCCAGCCGGGGCCCGGTGAGGTCGAGCGTGGGATCGCGCGGCAACCGGCCTTCGCGCAACAGGAACCTGAACAGGCCGCGGATCGCGGCTAACCGCCGGCGGATCGTGGTGGGGGCGTCGCCGTTCCGCCGCCGCGCCACCAGGTAGAGGGTGATGGTGGAGCGGTGGACATCGCGGGGGTCGTGCACGCCGTGCGCGTCCAGGTAGGTCGTGAAACCCTGGAGGTCGCGGGCGTAGGCGTCCACGGTGTGGCGGGAAAAGCCCCGCTCCACGCCGGCGTGGGTCAGGAAATGATCGATGGCGGTGAGAAAGGAGTTCGCGTCCACCGGGCTCATCGGGTCCGAGGGGTGGCGCGTGCGCCCTTTCGCAGAGGAGTTGCGCCGTACCGCGTTCACCTACGCACCGGGGGCACGTGTCACGCTCACTAAGGAGTTTCTCTCTCTACCGCGCTCACCTACGCACCAGAGCGCCGCGCCAGGCGCTCCATGGTGAGGAGGATACCGATGATGGACTTCGCGTCGCGGATCACGCCCTCGTCGATGAGCGCGCGGGCGCGCGCCAGAGGAACCTGCTCCACGCGCAGGTCCTCCTCCTCCGCCTCCAGGCGGTGCGGGGCGAGAGCCTCCGCCAGGTACACGTAGAGCACCTCGGTGAGAAACCCCGGCGACGGGAGGAAGTTCACCAGGTGGGAGAACCGGCCGGCGCGGTGCCCGATCTCCTCGGCCAGTTCCCGCTGCAGGCAGGCCTCCACCTCTTCACCGGGCTCCAGGGTCCCCGCAGGGATCTCCAGGAGCTCCTGGTCCACGGCGCGCCGGTACTGCCGCACCAGCAGCAGCGTGTCGGGCGAAAGCAGCGGGACCATGGCCACGGCGCCGCGGTGCTCCACGATCTCGCGCACCGTGACGCGGCCGCTGGGCAGCTGCACGCGCTCCACGCGCAGGCTGACCACACGCCCCTCGTAGACCCGCTCGGTGGACAGCTGGCGTTCCCGCGGCGCGCTCATCATAGATACCTCTTATCCCTCTCCCGCCTGGGGAGAGGGTAGGGTGAGGGGGGAGTCGCGGCCTGCGGCGCGCGCATCCCCCGCATGGATCCCCATCCCCGGGGAGCCGACGCCGCGGACCTCCTCCGACACCGCGGCCACCTCGGGCGCGCGCTCCGTTCCCGCCCGGCGCAGCGCGGCACGCACGAAATCGCGATACAGCGGGTGCGGCCGGTTGGGACGCGAGCGGTACTCCCCGTGGAACTGGGTGCCCAGGTACCAGGGATGCCCTTCCAGCTCCATGATCTCCACCAGGTTCTTCTCCGGGTAGATGCCCGTGACGCGCAGGCCGTGGGCGGTCAGCACGGGCAGGTACGCGTTGTTCACCTCGTAGCGGTGGCGGTGCCGCTCGCTGATCATCTCGACGCCGTAAGCCCGGTGGGCCAGGCTGCCCGGGGTGAGCCGGCAGGGATACAGCCCCAGCCGCATCGTGCCCCCTTTCTCGGTGATGCTCTTCTGCTCGGGCAGGATGTCGATGACCGGGTGCGGCGTGTGCGGGTCGACCTCGGTGGTGTTGGCACCGGACAGCCCGCACGCGTGGCGGGAGAACTCCACCACCGCCCACTGCAGCCCGTAGCAGACGCCCAGGAAAGGCACCTGGCGCTCCCGCGCGTAACGGGCGGCCTTCACCTTCCCCTCCACGCCCCGGCTGCCGAACCCCGGGCAGACCACGATGCCGTCGAAGGCGCCCAGGCGCTCGGCCACCTCGCCGTCCGACAGGCGCTCGATGTCCTCCGAGTCCACCTGCACCACCGTGACGCGGGCGTTGGCGGCGATACCGCCGTGATGGAGGGCCTCCACGATGCTGACGTACGTGTCCCCCGCGCCCATGTACTTGCCCACCAGGGCCACGGCTACCTGGCTGGCCGGCTCGCGGATGCGCTGTACCAGCGCCCGCCACTCCCGGTGGTCGGGAGGCTGGGTGCGCAGGCCCAGGCGCTCCGTGATCAGCCGGCCCAGGCCCTCATCTTCCAGAACCAGCGGGACCTCGTAGATGGTGGAGGCGTCCATCGCCTGGATGACGGCCTCCGGCGGGACGTCGCAGAACAGGGCGATCTTCTCCCGCACGGAGGAGGTCAGCGGCTTTTCCGTCCGGCAGATGATGACGTCGGGCTGGATGCCGATGCTGCGCAGCTCCTT
>JACQTN010000610.1 GCA_016210785.1 Armatimonadota bacterium | reverse complement strand
GACCGACGGCGTCGGCGTCGTGGAGACCACCGCGGGCCGCATCCGCTGCCGCGAACGGGAGGGAAGCGCCCGCGGCGGCGACGTGCTGGTCGCCGTGCGACCGGAGGCGCTGCGCCTCGGCCGCGCGCCCGACGGGGCGGCGGCCGAGAATGTCCTGTCCGGGACCGTGCGAGCCCGCGCCTATCTGGGGAACCTGTTCGACTACCGGGTGGAGGTCGGCGGGGAGACTCTGCGCGTGCAGGGCCACGTGAAGCAGCCCTTCGCCGTGGGCGACCGCGTGGCGCTCTACTTCGCAGCGGAGGACGCCTGGGCGATTCCCGCCGCGCGTGGCACCCCGGGGGCGGGAGGAGGGTAGCCGCGTGACCGAGAAAGGCGCCCCCGTGTGCGTAGACCCCCCCCTCATCGTACCCGGCTCGTTCGATGGCGTGCAAGGCGCCATGCCCTGCCGCGCGGCACGTTCAACACCTGTGCAAGTTACACCGCTCTACCGCGCTCGCCTGCTTACGGCGCACCGAAGTCGCGGCGTGGCACGTTCGACCTCTGGGAAAGGTGCACCGTTGCACCGCGCTCACCCACGCACGGCGCCCCGGGCGGGAGAAGGGGAAGAGGTATCCTAGCGTGGAAACCCAGGCGGCGCCGGCGGTCCGCGAAGGGGCGCTCGAGGAAGCCTCGCGGCGACGCCGCCCCGAGACCCTTCTCATGCTCGTCCCGGCCTTCCTCCTGCTGTTCTTCTTCTTCGTCGTGCCCTACGGGTACATGATCTACGTGTCCTTCATGACCCACGCCGCCGCCCGCACCTTCGTGCGCACGTTCACGCTCCACAACTATGTTGAGGTCATCTGGGATCCCTATCACTGGCAGGTGATCTGGCGCACGTTTGGGGCCGCGGCCGTCGTCACCATCGTCAGCCTCCTTCTGGCCTACCCGGTGGCCTATCACCTGGCCCGCTCGCGGGGCCAGCGACAGGGGCTGCTGCTGCTGGCGATCCTGTCGCCGCTGCTGGTGGGCGTGGTCATCCGCTCCTACGGGTGGATGATCCTGCTGTACAACACGGGGCTCATCAACACCATGCTCCGCCAGTTGGGGATCATCGACAAGCCGCTGCCGCTGATCTACAACATGTTCGGCGTCGGTGTGGGGCTGCTGCACATCTACATGCCCTTCATGATCCTCACGATCACGGGCACGCTGCAGACCATCGACCCCGACCTGGAGCTGGTGGCGCGCAGCCTGGGCGCCGGGCCCGCGGCCACCTTCTTCAAAGTCATCTGGCCGCTGAGCCTGCCGGGGGTCTTCGCGGGGACGATCCTGGTCTTCGTCCAGGCGGTCAGCGCCTTCGCCATCCCCATCCTCCTGGGCGGCTTCCGCGTCATCACCGCACCCATCCTCGTGGTGCAGACGGTCATCGAGTCCTTCAACTGGCCGCTGGCCTCGGCCATGGCGCTGGTGCTCTTCCTGCTGTCGGTGGCGGTGCTGGGGATCTACGGGAAGATCATGACGCGCCTGATGCGAGGCATCGCAGCATAGCATGCGCAGGACTCTCTGGGAGCGACGGGCTGATGAGTCGCGAAGTGAGTGCGCGCGGTAGCATCACACTCCCTGCGCCAGCGTGGCACGTGCCCCGGCGCGCGCGGACGTTCCTGTTCAAGGCCAGCCTGGCCATCATCTACGGCTTCATGCTGCTCCCCATCGTCATCGTGGTGGGCGCGGCGGTGAACGCCGGCGAGTACCTGACCTTCCCGCCCCAGGGGTTCTCGCTGCGCTGGTTCGTCCGGTTCTTCGAGAGCGGCCCCTTCGTGCGCGCCTTCGTCTTCAGCCTGCGGCTGGGCGCCCTCACCACGCTCAGCTCGACGCTGATCGGCACGCTGGCCGCGCTCTACCTGGTGCGCCACGCCAGCCGGTACCGCGAAGCCCTGCGGATGTTCATGGTCTCGCCGCTCCTGTTCCCGGCCATCCTCACCGGCGTGGCGCTGCTCATCTACTACTACGGGCTGGGTATGGGCGGCGGCTCCTACGCCGGCCTGCTGATCGGGCACGTGCTGGTCACGGTGCCCTACGTCTTCCTGGCCGTGACCACGACGCTGTACAACTTTGACCGCACGCTGGAGGAGGCGGCCCGCAGCCTGGGCGCCAGCCGGGCGAAGACCTTCTTCCTGGTCACGCTGCCCATCATCAAGGGCGGCATCTTCTCGGGGGCGATCTTCTCCTTCATCGTCTCCTTCGACCAGTTCCCCATCTCGCTGCTGCTGAAGGGCGTCGGCACCATCCCCCTGCCCATCCAGCTCTACGACTACCTGCGCTTTTCGTTCGATCCCACGGCCGCCGCCGTCTCCACCATCAGCATCCTGTTGGCGGTGGCGGTGGTGCTGGTCACCGAACGCTTCGTGGGGCTGGAATCGTTGTACTGGCGGACGGGCCGGTAGTCTCCGCGTGCGTCGACACGCTCAACACGAACGGCGCACACGGTCACGCCCGAAGACGTGGCGGCGGCTTCTCGTGATACTGCTCGTCGCGGCGGCGGCCAGCCTCGGGCACGCGCAGGCGGACCAGACTGCGCCCTCTGCAGAGGAGGTCCTGACGCGGTTCCGCACCCTGCAGTGGCGCCCGCCCGAGGCCCGGCGGATCGTCATCGAGGTCACGGGCGTCCTCAGCGCGCCGCTCCTCACGTGCCGCTACGAGGGGACGCTGCAGGTGGTGGAGCAGGAGGTCAGCGTCGATTTCAAGACGGCGGGCTGGCTGTGCGGGATGATCCAGCGGCGGATCGAGCCGGCTTTGCCCGCCCTCGCCCGCCTGTTGTTCCCCGAGTTCCAGGACGCGTACTTTCCGCGCTACCGGTGGCAGGTTACGGGCCGAACTGCGACCGATAGCCAGACCGTCTATGCGCTGGTGGGAGACGCGCGGGACCCCGAGGAGAACCAGTACCACACCGAGGCCTGGGCGGTCTGGGAGACCGGGCTGATGTCCCGGGTCGTGCTGCACTACCGGCGCAGCGGGACCGGGCCCGTGGTCGCGGACGTGGGCTACCGGCAGGAAGACGGCTACTGGCGGTTCGACCGCTGGAACCTGTCGTCGACGG
This sequence comes from Armatimonadota bacterium, assembly GCA_016210785.1. Classification (GTDB taxonomy): domain Bacteria; phylum Sysuimicrobiota; class Sysuimicrobiia; order Sysuimicrobiales; family JACQTN01; genus JACQTN01. The sequence continues at coordinate 4,052 of JACQTN010000610.1, read as the reverse complement.
TGATGGGGCGGCCCGCACGTCTCGACGTCACATTCCACCGCTACAGCTTTGGTCTCTGACGCTCAGGCTCCCAACGCCAGCATCCGGCCTGCGCGGAGCACCACCGCGACCGCTCTCACATCCTGAATCCGCCGCAGCGGGTCCCCGTCGACGATCACGAGATCCGCCAGCTTCCCTGCCTCCACCGTGCCAAACTCCCGCTCCTGCCGCAGCGCCTTCGCCGGCTTACCGGTCGCCGCGATGATCGCCTCCGCGGGCGACAGCCCCGACTCCACCAGCAACTCCAGCTCCCGGTGCAGCGACCGCCCGGGCGCCACGTAGATGATGGGCGCATCGGTCCCGGCCAGCGCGTTACCCCCCGCCTTGTGCACCAGTCCCACGAACTCCTTGAAGCGACCCATCCCCTCCCGCGCCCAGCGGTAGTCCTCGTCCTTCCACTTCTGGTTGAAGATCGCCATGCCGGAGCGCCACTCTTTCGCGAACACCGTGGGCACCCCGCGCGTCTCCTCCTCGTCGCTCTCGCCGCGCTGGATGGTCATCTGCTCGGTCACCACCAGCGTGGGCGTGAACTGGGTCTGCCGCTCCACCATCAGGTCCACCAGGCGGCGCGCCCCGGGCTGATTGAAGTCGGCGCGCGCCCACCCCGCGAAGAAACGCGCCCAGAAGACGTCCAACCCCAGTTCCTTGCGCTGGTCTGCGTGCATGAAGTCCTCGGGCCGCACCACGTGGTGGTAGGCACCCTGCGCGCAGTGCTCGATGCCGTCCAGGCCCATCTCGATGGCGTCGATGGCGGTGGTCAACCCCAAATGGGATGTGACGGGAAGACCGCCCGCGTGCGCCTCCGCGATGACACGCCGCAGGATGTCGGGCGGCGTCCGCATGTAGCACTTGAAGCCGTCCACGCCGGCGCGGGCGAGCCGCTCCACAGCCGGTGGGGCGTCCTCGGGAGATGACAGCGCCACGCTGCCGGGGTTGAAGGGCGGCTGGCCGTCCAGGGCCGGGCCGCAGAAGAACAGGTGCGGGCCCGCGACGATCCCGTCCCGCAGCCACCGCCGCCAGCGCAGCAGGTCGTCCAGGTTGCCGCCCACGTCCCGCACCGCGGTCACGCCGTGGGCAAGATAGACAGGAAGGCTGTCGGCCGCCCGGACGTGGACGTGCATGTCCACTAGCCCGGGCAGGATGGTCTTGCCGCGCGCGTCCACGAGCTGCGCGCCGTCGGGGATGCCGACCTGCCCCGCGGGCCCGACGGCCTTGATGCGCGCGCCCTCGATGAGGACGGTGGCGTTGGGCAACGGCGGCTTCCCCGTGGCGTCAAACACCGTGCCTCCGGTGATGGCGATAAGGCTCACCATGCTCCTCCTTGAATAAGTTCACGTCCTTCGACAGGCTCACGACGAGCGGGATTGGTGCGCTCCGGTCAAGACAACGGCGGGTGCCGGGTGTGCCAGTCGGTCGCCCGCTGGTACGCATGCGCGGCGCGCAGCACCACTTCATCCTCAAACAGCCGCCCTGCGATCTGCAGGCCCACCGGCATCCCGTCCGCCGCAAACCCGCAGGGGACGCTGATCGCCGGGAGGTGGGTGCGGGCGAAGATCCGCGTGTAGCGGGCGACCACCTCGATGTACATCTCCTCCGGCAACTGCCAGGGCGACCGCTCCTCCGTGAAGGGCGGCGCCGTGGTGGCCACGGTGGGCATGGCGATCAGGTCCACGTCGCGCAAGATCTCCATGTACCGCGCCTGCGCCGCGCGCATGATCTGCCAGCCCTGCTCCAGCACGCGCCGCCGCCCGGCCCGCTCCCGCCCCAGCAGGTACCGCGCGTAGACATCATCCGCCTGTGCTGCCGGCATCATGGCGTCGGTCATGACCATGGTCTCCAGCACGCTGAGCACGGTGCCCCAGCGCTGCGCTTCCTCCAGATACGGCAGATCCACTTCCCCCATCTCCATGCCCAGCCCTGCCAGCACACGCACGGCGTCATCCACCAGGCGCGTCACCTCGGGATCGTTGGACAGCCAGGCCGCCGCCTTGGGCAGTCCCACCCGCAGCCCCCGCACCGTCTCGTCGAGATCGCGCGTGAAGTCGGGTACGGGACGGTTGATGGAGCGCGGGTCCTTGCGATCGTATCCCGCGATGGCGTTCAGGAGAAGCGCGCAGTCGTACACACTGCGCGCGATCGGTCCGGGATGATCGGCGGTGTCGCTGTAGGGGAAGATGCGGTACTTGCTCACGAGACCAAAGGTAGGTTTGTACCCGACCACCCCGCACAGCGCCGCCGGGATCCGGATGGACCCGCCCGTGTCGCTGCCGATGCTGCTGTAGTCCATCAACGCCGCCACGGCCGCGGCCGACCCACCGCTGGACCGCCCCGCCGTGCGCGCGGGATCCCACGGGTTGCGGGTCGGCCCGATCAGACGGGGGCTGTCCGGCGTGCCGTGATAAGGGTAGATGTCCGGGTTGGCCTTCCCCAGGAGGACCGCGCCGGCCTCTGTGAGCCTGGCCACCACCGTGGAGTCCTCCGCGGTCACGTAGCCCGCGAGTTCCCGCGTCCCCCAGGTGGTGGGGATGCCCCTGGTTTCGAAGACGTCTTTGACGGAAACGGGGACGCCGTCCAGCGGGCTCCGGGGTGTGCCGCGCTGGTAAGCCGCCTCAGCCTCCCGGGCCTGTGCCAGCGCCTGCTCCGGCATCACGGTGACGTAGGTGGACAGTGTGGTGTTCAGCGCGCCGATGCGGTCCAGGCACGCCCGCGTGACCTCCAGGGGCGAGAGCGTGCGGGCGCGGAACAGCGGTACCAGCCGCTGGATGGTGTAGGAGAGAAACTCGGGGTGCGTCACGGCACCTCAACCCACGTGATCGGTGCGAGGATTCCAGACCGCGGAGTCTTGACCGCGTGGCCGTCGTCTGCGCCCACCTTACAGTGCCGGATGGCGGGTGTGCCACTCCGTGGCGCGCTCGTAGGCGTGCGCCGCCCGCAGCACCAGCTCGTCCTCATGCAGCCTCCCGGCGATCTGCAGGCCCACCGGCATCCCGTTGGACGCGAACCCACACGGGACGGTGATGGCCGGATGGCGGATCAGGCTGAAAATGCGCGTATAGCGAGCCGGGATCTCGGTGAAGGGCTCCTCCGGCAACTGGTAGGGCGAGCGGCCCTCCGAGAAGCGCGGGGCGGTGGTGGCGCAGGTGGGCATCACGATGAGGTCGATGTCACGGAAGATCTCCGCATACCGCTGGCGCGCCGCCCTGGCAATCTCCAGCCCCTGCAGCAGGACCCTCCGCCGGCCCCCGATGTTGCGCCTGAGCAGGTACGCCGCATAGGGATCCCCGGATGTCGGCGACTCCACCAGTGTCTCGGCGATGGCTGTGGTCTCGAGCACGCTGGTCACGTTCACCCACCGGGAGTCGTACAGGTAGGGCAGGTCGATCTCCTGCATCTGCATGCCCAGCCCGGCCAGCACACGGACGGCCTCGTCCACCAGCCGCGTCACGTCGGGCTCGTTGTGCTGCCAGGCCGCGGCGCGGGGCAGCCCGACGCGTAGCCCCTGCACCGGCTCGCCCAGCCCGCGCGTGAAGTCGGGTACCGGCCGGTTCAGGGCTGTGGGGTCCTTCGGGTCGTGCCCTGCGATAGCGGCCAGCAGCAGGGCGGCATCGTACACGCTGCGGGCGAGCGGTCCGCAGTGGTCGAACGAATCGCTGTAGGGGAAGACGCGGTACTTGCTCACCAGGCCGAAGCTCGGCTTCATGCCGACCACTCCGCAAAACGCCGCGGGGATGCGGATCGATCCGCCGGTGTCGCTGCCGATGCTCCCAAAGTCCAACAGCGCCGCCACCGTGGACCCGGATCCGCCGCTGGAGCGGCCGGCCGTCCGCTCGGGATCCCAGGGGTTCCGCGTGGGCCCGATCAGGCGCGGGCTCTCCGCCCCGCCGTCATAGGGATACATGTCCACGTTGGCCGTGCCCAGGAGCACGGCGCCGGCCTCGCGGAGTTTCACCACGACGGTGGAGTCCTCCGGCGGCCGGTACTCGGCCAGTTGCTTCGTCCCCCAGGTGGTGGGG
>JACQTN010000604.1 GCA_016210785.1 Armatimonadota bacterium | reverse complement strand
TCTCAGCACCTCCCGCGCCTCTCCCTGGACGGCGTGCACGTCCAGAAGGCGCGGCTTGCCGATCGTGATCGTCCCGGTCTTGTCCAGGACGATCTTCGTGATGTCCTTGAAGACCGCAAACGCCTCGCCGCTGCGCATCAGAATCCCCTGCCGTGCCGCCTCCCCGCCGCCCCGGATCATGGCCAGGGGCGTCGCCATCCCCAGCGCACACGGGTAGCCCATCACCAGCACCGCCAGGGCCGCGAACGTGGCCCGCGTCCAGTCCGGCTGCCCCGTCACCAGCCAGGCGCCGGCGGTCCAGATGAGGATGGCGAGCCCGGCAAATGTCAGCACGCCGGGGACGTACCACTTCAGGATCCGGTCCACGAGCTGGATGATGCCCGGCTTCAGGGCCCTGGCCTCTTCGATATGCCGGGCCACCTGCTGGAGGAAGCTCTCCTCGCCGACCTTCGTGACCCGCACCACCAGCGTGCCGGACTGGTTCAGGGACCCGCCGATCACCTCGTCGCCGGCGACCTTCTCTTTGGGGATCGGCTCGCCCGTGACCAGGCTCTCGTCCACGGCGGAGGCGCCGTCCGCCACGACGCCATCCACGGGGATGGACTCCCCGGGCCGCACGCGGACCAGATCGCCGGGCGCGACCTCCTCAATCGGGACCTCCGTCTCTCTGCCGTCGCGGATCACCCGGGCGGTGGGCGGCTGCAATTCCATGAGCTTGCGCACGGCCTGCGACGCCCGTGTGCGGACAAACAACGACGCGTAGCCCGACAGGACATGGTAGGTCGTGATGAACACGGCCACGGCGAAGAAGTCGGCCATGGGGAAGTCCGGCCGGAAGAAGCCGAGCGTCCCGCCCGCGAGCCCGGCAAGGGCGCCGAACTCCAGCAGCACGTGCTGGTTGAGGATGCCGCGGCGCAGGGAGGGAATCGCCATTTTCAAGATGTACAGGCCGGGGCCGAACACGGTGGCCACCGCCAGGAGCGGCATCGTCCAGCGCATCACGGGCATCAGGCGCATCGTCAGGGCCGCCTCACCAAGCCACATCAGGACCATCTGGCCGAAGGCGATGGCGGTGAACGCGGCCGCCAGCAGGAGCCGGTTCCGCTCCCTCCGGAGTTCCGCCTCTTCCTCCTCGAACGTACGGATCTTCTTGGGATCGCGCACGGTGTAGCCGACGCTGCGGATGGCACCCTTGATCTGCGTCTCGTCCACCCGCTCGGGGTCGAACTCGACCAGCGCCTCTTCGTGGGCCAGGCTGACGTTGACCCTGTGGATCCCGTCCAGCCTGCTGACACTCTTCCGCAGCGTCTCCGCGCAGAAAGAGCAGGACATCCCGCCGATCTTGACCTGGCATTTTGCCATCGCCGTGTCCTCCACCCACCTCATCGTAAACCTTCCAGCCGGCTGGAAGGTCAAGCCCCTTCTCGGATCGTCCCCGCGCGGTTCCCGGCACCAGGCCCGGACGCCCGGGCGCCTCACCCTTCACCAGCACCCGCTGGGCCACCGGCTTCTCACCTACGGTCTACACCCTACACCCTCTAGTCGCCTGGAATGTCAAGACCGTTCTTGTGTGCAAAGGGCCCGGGGAGATGTGGCTCCCTCACATGGTGGAGCGCCCGGGCGACGGGCGCACCGGGTTCACCGGCTTGAGGCGCGCGGGGCACGGCAGGACCGCTGAGCGGAGCCGCGGTGAGCCGGCGGGGACTGTCAGTGAGCGCGTCCGGGGCGGGGCGGCGTGGCTGTCAGGTTGCCGGCGGTCTTCGAGCCGGAGGCCGTGGTGCGATCTGAAGGAGTTGCTGGTTCTCGAGGATGTGGCAGAAACGGACCCGGGCCGCGAGTGTCTCCGCCGGAATGCTGGCAGCAGTCGCCTGCAATCGCTTGAGGTCGCCGGCCAGCATCCGAAGTCCTTTGATCTGTGACTCGATCTCCTTGATCTTCGTGGCGATCAACGACAGGACATAGGGGCAAGGATAGGCGCCGTGGTCCCGAAAGGCGAGCACTTCCCTAATCTCTTTCAGCGCAATGCCAAAGGCCTGCGCATTCCTGATGAACTGCAGGCGGTTCCCATCGTCGTCGGTGTACTCCCGGTATCGGGATGGCGTACGCTTCGGTGGCGGCAACAGGCCGATTTCTTCGTAGTACCGGATCGTCTTGGGATTGACGTTGACCTTCTTTGCGAGATCCCCAATCCGCATTCGCGATCACACCCCGAAGTTCGTCTGCCGTCACCCGCACCGTCTGCCGCCTTGTCGCCTGTGCACTTTGGTGCCCTGAGGGCGGCAACCCTTACCGGGGCGGCGAGCCGGACGGGCCGACGCGGGAAACCTCCGGGTCCGCCCCCTCGCCCGGACGACCCGCGGCGCGATTCCGCACGATCGCCCACAGCAGCCCGCCGAACAGGACCAGCCCGAGCCCGGCCGCGACAGCTCTTGTCAACGGCCGGTAGTTAGCAGGCAACCCCGACAGCCGCACCGCCACGTCCCGGCCCCGCGCAAGGTTCTCCGCGCCCAGGCGGACGAACCGTTGTCCGCGCAGCGTGCCCGGAGGCTTCTCCTGGAGTCCGATTCCGGTTGCGCGGGCCTTTTCCTCCGGCAGGAAGACGTCCAGGCTGCCGGTCGGTACGTCGATGGACCAGCGCAGCGCGGCTGACGCGCCCCAGTACCGCACGCGGTAGCTCATCGCGATCTGCCGCACGCCCGGGGTGACGGGCAGCGTGTCCCACAGGCCCCCGGAAAACTGGGTGGGCGCGGCGCCGCGCAGGATTCTCACCTCGGAGGCGCCCGGAGGCAGGGGGAGTCTCACGGTCACCCGCCGGTCCACGCCGGTGGGCTCCCCGAGATAGGTCCGCTCCGTGGGATTGGCGACGTCCACCAGTTCCCGCACGTCGATGACGCCGGGCGTCACCTTCTCGATGATCACGATGCGGTACCGGTGGAGCAGCGCCGGCCGCTCGGTGGTGGATTCAAAGACCACCAGGTCGGCGGTCAACGGTGTGCGGGAGGCGGAGAACCGCAGCGGGTCGCTGACGTAGTCTGCGCGCTGGTACCGCGTGGCCAGCACGTAGGCGATCTTCGCGTCCGCGGCCAGGCCGTCGAACTGGAAGCGTCCCCCGGCATCGGTCTTCGCCACGGTAGAGATAGGACCACCCGCCCCCATGCGCAGCAGGAGGACCTCCTGGCCGGCCACGGGGCGCTGCCTGTGTGTCCCGTTCAGTACCCGGCCGCCGATCGTCCCTGCGCCAGCGGGCGCCACGGGGGCGGCAGTCACGGCGCTCACGGCGAGAACAACGAGGAGCACGCCAGCGATGAACCGTGCAAGAGGTTGTGTGCCCTCCATGGCGGTCTGCCCTATGAGGCGCGCTTTCTCGCCACACCCTCGACGTGTGGCTTCGTAGGATACGGCCCGTACTCGACCCGCTCCAGCGTGACGAGCTCGAACCCGGCCCGCCGCACTGCCTGTGTCGTGTCGCGGTTGGGGTGGCAGCCTGCGCCCAGCCGTCTCCATAGGGGCGTGATGACATCCTGGAACCTCTGCCAACCCGGCGCCCCCGCGCGCACGTGCTCAAAGAAGAGCAACTGGCCCCCAGGCCGCAGCACCCGCCATACCTCGCGCAGTGCCTCCAGCGGATCATCGACCGAGCAGAGGACAAGGGTACAGAGCACACTGTCGAACATGCTGTCCGAGAAGGGAAGAGCCTCCGCCTGGGCCTGCACCAGGTGGACCTGCGCGGGCGCCATCCTGGCCTTGACTGCCGCTCGCCGCACCATGTGTGGGTCGGGTTCGGCGGCGATCACCGAGTGCCCCGCCGGGTAATAGGGGAGGTTTGCGCCTGTTCCCGCGCCGATCTCCAGGACGCGGTCGCCGGCTCGCGCGGTCAGCGTCCGGCGATGCCCGGCGACGTGCTTCTCCGCCGTCAGGCGCATCATCGGGTCGTAGAGCATGGCAAAGATGGGATGGCCTCTGCGCGCCATGCCGACTCTGCTCCTCCCTCCCCGGTCACTGTGCCGCCAACAGATCATCCAGCATGCGCCGCAGCACCTCTTCGCTCACCGGACCGATCAGCTTCCGCCGGATCATGCCGCGGCGGTCAACGAAATACTTCTCAGGAATGCCGGTCACACCGTGGTCGATAGCGATGCGGCCTGCCCCGTCCAGCCCGTTGGGATAGGTAATGCCGTGCTCTTGCAGGAACGCCTCGGCCGCCTCGGCCGTATCCCAGATCGCCACGCCGACGAACTCCACCCCCTGGCTACGATACTCAGTATACACACGGGCCAGCAGTGGCACTTCGGCGCGGCACCGGGGGCACCACGAGGCCCAGAAGTCTATCATGAGGACCCTGCCCTTCAGGTCGGCAAGCCTGAGGGTGCGGCCGTCGAAGAGGGTGAGGGTGACGTCCCTGGCGGGCCGGGGCTTGATCGGCACCTCCCCGCCCCGAATGTTGATGGGGATCCTGCCCCGGCGTTCCCCGACGCGGAGCGCCGCCCATCCCAGAAGCCCGATCAGGAACGCAATCGGCAGGAGGACGGAAACCAGCGCGAGAATCCGCCGGGCGGACCCGGCGTGTCCGTGAGGACTTTCGCCGCTCATGGGGGCGGGGGCCATCGACGCGTCAGCCGGGCACCGTACGCAAATGCTCAGGGCTTCTGCACGCGCCCTCCGGCGAGCCACTGCTCCCAGGTCTTGCCCGCGTCGCGCGACCTAACCAGGTCATCGCTGTACGTGGCGTAGTAGAGCACGTTGGCGTCCCGGGGATCGAGCGCAATGCGGCTGCCGGCATTGCGCTCGCCGAGGAAGCGCCCCAGGGACTGCCAGCTCCGGCCGCCGTCGCTGCTCCTCACCATGCCCCACTGCGGCGTGGCGGCGTACCCGTACGCCCGCTCCGGCTGCCGCGGGTGCCACTCGACCGCGGTGACCGTGACCCCGAACAGCGCGGGGCTGTGCAGGCGCCACGTCCCGCCGGCGTCCTCACTCCGGTAGATCCCCTTCATCATCGCGGCAAAGACCGTGCCCGGCTCCCTGGGGTGCGCCGCGAGATAGAAGACGCGGTCCAGGTCGCGCCGTCCCAGGTTCTCCCAGGTCTTCCCGCCGTCGCGGCTGCGATAAAACTCCCCATTTCCCACGACGTTCCATCCGTAGAGCACTTTCGGATCCGCGGGGCTGATCGCCATGGCGTGGAAGTCCACCTGCCCTGCCAGCGCCAGCGGCTGCCAGGTCTGGCCTCCGTCACGGCTCGCTTCCACGCCGATGGGATTGAGGCGCCGTTCGCCGGGGGCGGGATGGCCGCTGGCGTAGAAGACGCCCTGGTCCCTGGGGTGCGCGACGAAACCCATCAGGTCAAAGACCGACCGGCCGACCCGCACTAGGCGCCGGGCATTCGTCATCCGGAATAGCCCATGGTGCGTCGCGATCCACAGGACACTCGAGTCGCGGGGGTCCACGGCCAGCCCGTGGATGTGGGTGAGCTCCTCCACCGGGGTTTCTGGGGGGCCGGCGAGCGACTGCGCGCGCGGCAGGAGGGTGGCGGCCAGCAGAAACGCACCCACAGCCAGCGCGAGCCACGCCATCGAAGACCGTGCCGTGAAGCGAACTCTTCCCGCGTTCGGGGGCGGACTATACCTGCTCGCCTGCTGCGCTGATAGTAAGCAGGTCGGAGCTGTCTGCATGCGGGACTCCTCCGGCGCGGGCAGGCTCGAGCTTCCGATCAGCCTCAGGCGATGCCGCCCGCTTCCACGCGCGCGATCACGATGTCGTCGCCTTTGATCTCGTAGATAAAGGTCCGCGGCGGCCGCGGCGCCGGCCCGGAGATCACCCGCCCCGGCACCGCCGCGTCCGCCGGGTCGTAGATGCTCAGGTGGCACGGGCAGCCCATGAGGGCGTGCTTGCGGAAGTCCGGGGGCATATAGCCGCCGTACCCGGCGGTGATCTCCTTCCAGTCGGGCACGAAGTTGAAGATGCACCCCAGATGCGGGCAGATCCGGGAGAAGGCGATCAGGTCGCTTTCCTTGTCCCTGATCCCCGCCCACTCCCAGGGCAGGCGGACCTTCCGCGGCAGCCGGATGATCACCCCCGGGACGTTGGCGGCCTTGAACCCCTCCGGAGTGTATTGCGGGTACTTCTGCACGAAGACGAAGTACTTGAAGATCCAGGGCTTCTCAAGCTCGGAGAGCCTGGCCGCGATCACCGGTTCGCCCTGGGGCGCGTCGCCGCCGATGAAGTCCTTCCGCTCGTAGGGTTGCAGGTTGGGCTTCAGGAAGCGGAGCAGCGGGGACGCAAACGCCGCGATCGCCCCCAGCGCCGGAATCGCCGCCAGAACCTGCAGCAGTCGCCGCCGTGTCACATCCACCATCGCCGCACCCCTTACACGATGCAGCGCACAAAGAATGGACTGTTGGCGATGATGCCGGGCAGCGCGTGCATCATCACAGACAGCGCGGTCAGCCCCACGGCAGCCGCCAGGCCCTGCACGGTGCCCTTCCGTGACAGGCCGGGCAGGGCGACGCCATCAGGATCCAGGAGGTGCGCGAGGCGGAGGTTAGCCGTGCCCTGGAACTGCGCGCCGGCCGGCGCCGCGATGGCGTGTGTGCGGAGCAACTTCAGCAGGGCCGCGGCCAGCGGCGCCGGGTCGCCCTGCGTCCGAATGGCATAGGCGTCGGCGGCGAGCTCGGATGCCGCGACGTAACGCCGGTACAACTCGCCCACCACAGGGAGATAGAAGAACGCCCGCGCTGCGCCCCGGGCGAAGGCCAGCCTCAGCGGGTCACCGTGCCGGACATGATGGCGCTCGTGGAGCAGGACCGCCTCGAACTCGTCCTCGTCCAGGGCGTCGATAAGACCTGAGGAGATGATGATCCTGGGGAAGAGCACCCCAGCGGTCAGCGCCAGCGGCCGCTCGTCCTGCAGCACCATGAGCCAGTTTGCCACCCCGCAGCGTGCCGCCACGTGCCGCACGCTCGCCGGCACCGCGACGGCGGTCACCTCACCGCGATCGACCACCTGTCGCGTGGAGCGCCACTGCCTGCCCACGAACAGGGCCCAGCGGATCAGGGACAGTACGCCAGTGCCCAACACGCCCCAGAGAACCCCCTGCAAGGCGGCGGGCACCGCGCCCCACAACCGCGTGCAGGTGTCAAGCAGAAGTCCCGCCAGATGCTGCAGGGTCCGCCAGCCCGCGGCGGCAGCTACGCCCGTCCCGGCGATCGTCGCGACGCTGACGCCGATGGCCGCAAGAAACGCCCGCGAGGCTTCCATGTGATAACGATGAGCGTGGCTGTGGCCGCAAGCGGCCCGCCTGCTCTCAAGTCTCCGGGCTGTGGCCGCAGGAACTCTTCCCAACATCAGGCGCATGCTCCCTACGCGTGGGACTGCCCCTTCCCCGCCGCGACCGGCTCGCGTTCCGGGGACGCCTTCGCCACCTCCCTGGAGGCGGGGCCTTGGTGCTGCTGTGGGCCCATCTGGCAGGCCGTGCGCATGCCCAGCATCATGAAGAGCGGGCAGGCCAGCAACGCCAGGGCCAGGACGAGCGTCCCCAGCGGTACACCTGCCGCCAGAAGGCCCGCGGCACCGAGGACCACCGCACCCAGAACCCACCACTTTCGCGCGACCTTCACAGATCCACCTCCGCTTCCCGGAACCGACGGCCAGACCGTTCCGCCAGTGCTCCTGAGATCAGAGCCGGGCCTCAATACGCTTGATCAGTTCCTTCCTCCCGAGGTCGCCCAGGAAGCCGCCCACAAACCGGTCGCGGATGACGCCCTGGCGATCGATGAAGTAGGTGGTGGGGAGACCGACGATCTGGTAGCGCGTCGTCACCTCTCCGGTGTCGTCCCGCACCGTCGGATAGATGACCCCATGCTCCTTGATAAACGCGGCCGCGTCCTCCCAGGTGTCCTGAACAATATCGACCCCCAGGATGACCACGCCTCTCGACCGGTACTTCTGGTGGGCCTGAACGAAGTCTTTGGCCTCCGACCGGCACGGGACGCACCATGAGGCCCAGAAGTTCAGGACCACCACCTGCCCCCGAAAGTCGCTGAGCCTGACCTTCCTTCCGGGGTTGGCGACCGAGGAGAGCGCGAAGTCAGGGGCCAGATTGCCGACCCGCACGCCCTCCCTGGCGGGGCCCGGTGTCGTGGGGGCGGGTGAGAGCGGGGACGGCGGGGCAGGCACGGGAACGGGCGCTACCGGCACGGCCCCGGGGGACGGCGCAGGCAGCGGCGGCGTCTTTGAGCGCTGCGCCATGGGGATAAGCAGCACCACCCCGGCGCCGAGAAGGACGACCCCGGCAATGATCGCCGCCCAGCGGTAGGTCATGGGCTTTCTTTCCGTCTACCGACCCCGTCTGCGCTCCACGGCCCGCCGTCCGGCCAGGCGCCGTTCCAGCTCAGCGAGCCTGGCCGGATTGACCTCCTCGAGGACATGGAGAAACTGCGCGACGGCCACCTCTCCGAAATCCGCCAGCAGGGCTCTGGCCACATCGCGGGAGACGCGCGCCAGGAACTCGTCGCGGCGGATGGCCGGCCGGTACTTATAGTTGCGGCGCCGGTCCAGGCGGTGCAGGAGCCCCTTGTCCACCAGGCGGTTCATCACCGTCATGACCGTGTTGAAGGCCAGGGCGCGTTTGCTGCGCAGCTCGTCCCAGACCTCCCGGATGGACCCCTGCCCCTTCCGCCACAGGACCTCCATGACCTCGGCCTCGAGATCGCCGAGCACGCGCCCGAGGCGGCGGCCCTGCAGCCTGAACGTATGAACCGGGGGCTCACTCACCGACTCCCGACCTCCTGGCCCTGGTCTGCACCGCCATCCCGACGCTTGAGGTACTTACTTTAGGCTTTCACGACAAAGTATAGTGTTAACCTCCCGGGCCCGTCAAGGCCGGCGCACATGTCCCTCGTGACGCCGGTACCCGCAGGAGGCTGCGCATCCGTGGCGGCTGCATGTGTTCGTACGCTAGCCCACATACCCGGTGCGCGTGGTACGCTACTGTATGTAGCGAAGTCGCCAGGAGCGGCGACGTCGGTCACGTACTGCCCGCTTACCTGGTCGGCCATCGGCTTCAAGGGAGCGCTCAAGGGCGGCAAGGCCACCACCTTCGGCAGGTCGGGGCAACTGGTCAACAGCAACCTGCTGATGTAGGCAAGGCCACCGGTGGGAAACTGGCCGGAGCCCAACTGCCCTGGATCAACACGTATGATGTGATGTGGTTTGCCTGGTACGCATTCTTCCCGCAGACCGGGCTGATCTCTTGAGGTGATGTGCGGATGGCTGGACAGGTATGGCATTCCACGTGGCAACTGGTTCCCACTGTTTTCCGCACGCCCAGGCACCGCCGGCTGGCGACGGCCGCCCTCATCGCCTACCTCACCG